>DATILH010000087.1:0-18529 GCA_035476655.1 Variovorax sp. | reverse complement strand
AAGCGGAAACCCGGTGATCTACTACAGCTGCCTGCAACGCCAGGTCAACTCCTCGTCACGCAACTGCACGCAGATCGGAACCGGCACCTTCGCCATCACCACCGTGGGCGATGCCCGGGTGCTCAGCTTGCCCAACTCGCCTGCGGCGGCGGCCCCGCTGGACTACGAGCGCATCTATGTCGAGCGCGGGGGCAAGGTGTACTACGGCTATCAGAGCAAGAAGGCCTCGCGGCAGTCGACCCGGCTCAACTTGCCGGCGGCAAATGCGCTGTTCGGTCAGCTCGGCATTGCGCCTGTCACGCCCTGAACTGCAGAGTGCAGGAGGTAGTCATGAAATTGCTCACCATGATCGCTGTCGGGCTGGGCGCCACCTGCGTCCTTGCCCAGGACACACTGCTCACGGCTGAAGAGTTCAATTCGCTGATCGTCAACAAGACCTTTCGCGCGAAAGCCGTCAACGGCAAGACCTACGACGTTCAGCTCAGGGAGGGCGGCAGCGCCGTGGTGTCGGTGGACTACAACGACGTAGGTCGTTGGCGCCCGAACGGCCCGAGCGGCTACTGCACGAGCTGGAACAAGCAGACCATGACCGAGAACTGCTATGTCATCGCGCGCCGCGAAGGCAAGCTGGCAGTTCTTTCGGCGGATGGAAAGGTGGGCAGCTGGATCGACGGCATTCGTTGACCGATCAGCCCTTGTTCTGCACCAGCTTGATCACGCTGGAAAAGTCCAGCAAGCCGTTGCCCGCCAGACTGTGCGCCGCATACAGGTTGCGCGCCAGTCCGCCCAGCGGGGTGGCAGCGCGCACCGAGGCGGCGTTCTCCTGGGCCAGGCCCAGGTCCTTGAGCATCAGGTCGGTGCCGAAGCCGCCGGCGTAGTTCTTCGACGCGGGCGCGGTCTCCATCACGCCGGGCATGGGGTTGTACTTCTCCAGCGCCCAGTTGCCGCCGGAGCTGCGGCGCATGATCTCGGACAGCACCTTCGGATCCAGCCCGTTGGCCACACCCAGTGCCAGCGCTTCGGAGGTGCCGATCATCAGGATGCCCAGCAGCATGTTGTTGCAGATCTTGGCGGTCTGGCCCGCGCCGGCGCCGCCGGCATGGAAGATGTTGGCGCCCATCTTCTCCAGCACGGGGCGTGCGCGCTCGAGATCGGCCGCCTCGCCGCCGACCATGAAGGTCAGGGTGCCGGCAATCGCGCCGCCGGTGCCGCCGGACACCGGCGCATCGATCATCGCCATGCCGCGCTTCGACGCTGCCTCGGCCACCTTGCGGGTGGTGGCGGCAGCGATGGTGCTGCTGTCGATCACCAGCACGCCGGCGCGAATGTGTTCCAACAGGCCCGTCCTGCCGTCGCCGCCGCCCAGGTAGAGCGACTCCACATGCTGGCTGGCCGGCAGCATGCTGATGACGACGTCGGCGCCGTTCACCGAAGCGACGGCGGATTCGGCGATGGCCAAGCCATCCGCCGCCAACTTCTCGCAAGCCTCCTTCGACAGATCGAAGGCGCTGACGGTGAAGCCTGCCTTGTGCAGGTTGAGCGCCATCGGGCCGCCCATGTTTCCGAGGCCGATGAATGCGATTTTCATGATGTCTCCGACGAATGTATTGTTTCTATGGCTAGACCAGGGCGGCAAGCGGATGCGGACCCGCTTCGCGCACACGCAGGTGCTCCTGGACGAACCCGGGCGTGATGTCTTCCAGCCGCGCCGGATTCCACTTGGGGTTGCGGTCCTTGTCGATCAGCACCGCGCGGATGCCTTCGGCGAAATCCTTCTGCGCGCAAAAGCCCAGCGACGCCCAGTACTCCAGGCGGAATACCTCGGCCAGCGACATGCGCGGCACACGCTGCCACAGCTCGAAGGTGACCGCAGCCGAGCTCGGCGCACCCTTGGTGAAAGCCTGGGCGGCGCCCTGCAGCCAGGCGTCGTCGCTCTTGAGGCTGCGCAGGCGCTTGGCGATATCCAGGAGGTCCTCGCCCGACATCAAGGCGTTGATGGCGTCGTAGTGCTCGCGCACCTTCGAGGCCGGCGGCGTCACGCCTTCGCCCGCATGGGCCAGGATGCGCGAGAGCTGCGCGCGGTCAGCCTTGGCCTCGCCCGTCCAGCGTGTGGCGGCAATGGTTTCAAGCACCTGTGCCTTGCGCTCCTGCGGCACCAGCACGTCGGCCAGGCCAGTGAAGATGGCATCGGCCGCGTTGACCTGCGCCGCCGTCAAAGCCAGGAAGAGGCCGGTGCGTCCCGGCATGCGGCGCAGGAACCAGCTGCCGCCCACGTCGGGGTACAGGCCGATGTTGATCTCGGGCATGGCGACGCGGCTCTTCTCTGTCACCACGCGATGCGAGCAGCCCGCCATCAGGCCCACGCCGCCGCCCATCACGATGCCGTGGCCCCAGCACAGGAGCGGCTTGGGGAAGGTGTGGATCAGGTAGTCGAGCTCGTATTCCTCGCGGAAGAAATCTTCGGCGTAGGTATTGCGGTTCGGGCCGCACTCGAGCAGCATCTGGTAGAGCTGGCGCAGGTCGCCGCCGGCGCAGAAGGCCTTGTCGCCCGCGGCTTGCAGCATCACGCCGACGATGGCCTCGTCGTCCGCCCAGGCACGGAACTTGGGCAGCATGAGGCGCACCATGTCCACCGACAGGGCGTTGAGCGCGGCCGGCGCGTTGAGAGTGGCAACGCCGAAGCGCTGGCCGCCGGCGGTCTGGATTTCTTCGAAGAGAACTACTGGATCGGTCATGTGCAAATGAGGAGTGGAGGCTCAGCGCAGATCGCTTTCGCCATCCAGCAATTTTCGCGCGACGATGACGCGCATGATTTCGTTGGTGCCTTCCAGGATCTGGTGCACCCGCGTGTCGCGCACCAGGCGCTCCAGCGGAAACTCGCCCAGGTAGCCGTAGCCGCCGTGCAGTTGCAGCGCATCGTTGCACACATTGAAGCCGGCATCGGTGGCAAAGCGCTTGGCCATGGCGCAATAGGTGCTCGCGTCGGGATGGCCTGCGTCCAGCCTGCTCGCGGCCATGCGCACCATCTGGCGCGCCGCCACCAGCTCGGTCGCCATGTCGGCCAGCTTGAACTGCAGGGCCTGGAAGCTGGCCAACGGCTTGCCGAACTGCTGGCGCTCGTGCAGGTAGCGCCGTGCCGCATCCAGCGCGCCCTGGGCCGCACCGACCGAGCAGGTGGCGATATTGATGCGCCCGCCGTCCAACCCCTTCATCGCGATGCGAAAGCCCTCGCCTTCCGTTCCCAGCAGGTTCTCGGCCGGGATGCGCACGTTGTCGAAGTTGATGGTGCGCGTGGGCTGGCTGTTCCAGCCCATCTTGTGCTCCTTCTTGCCATAGCTGATGCCGGGCGCATCGGCCGGCAGCGCAAAGGCCGAGATGCCGCCTGCCCCACCGGCTCCGGTGCGCGCCATCAGCACCAGCACGTCGGTGGAACCGGCACCGGAGATGAAGGCCTTGCCGCCGTTGATGACGTATTCGTTGCCGACGCGCTCGGCACGGGTCTTGAGCGAGCCGGCGTCCGAACCGGCGCCCGGCTCGGTGAGGCAGTAGGACGCGAGCTTGCGCCCGCTGGTCAGGTCTTCGCCCCATCGCTTGGCCACCGCATCGGTTGCCCAGGTGCCCAGCATCCAGGTCGCCATGTTGTGGATGGTGATGAATGCGGTGGTCGACGGATCGATGGCCGCCATCTCCTCGAACACCAGCGTCGCGTCCAGGCGCGGCAGGTTCAGGCCGCCGATTCGCTCGGGGGCGTAGAGGCCGCAGAAGCCCATCTCGCCGGCCTTGGCGATGGCTTCCCTGGGAAAGATGGCTTCCTTGTCCCATTGCGCGGCATGGGGCGCGAACTCGCTTTGCGCGAATTCGCGTGCCGTGTCGGCGAAGGCGCGTTGTTCTTCGGTGAGTTCAAAGTCCATGGTTCAACTTGCGTGTGCGGCCCCCCGAAAGCATCACTTCAAGCTGATGGTCGTATTCACCCCATGCGCAACCGTCGAGTCGTCGAACCAGCGCTCGGTCACCGTCTTGGTCTGCGTATAGAACAGCACCACCTGCTTGCCATACGGGCCGAGGTCACCCAGCTTCGAGGCACGCGATCCGGTGAAGGAGAACATCGGCACCGGCACCGGAATCGGCACGTTGATGCCCACCTGCCCCACGTCGATGTCTTCCTGGAACTTGCGCGCCGCCGCGCCCGACTGCGTGAAGATGGCGGTGCCGTTGCCGTTCGCGTTGGCGTTGATGAGTTCGATCGCCTCGTCGATGTCGGCCGCACCGGCCACACACAGCACCGGGCCGAAGATTTCCTGGTCGTAGATGGTCATGCCGGGCTTCACGCCCGAGAAGATCGTCGGGCCGACGAAGTTGCCCTTCTCGTAGCCGGGAACCGTCGGCTTGCGGCCGTCCAGTTCCAGCGTTGCACCATCGGCCACGCCGCGCTCGATCAGGCCGTTCACGCGGTCGTAGGCGGCACAGGACACCAGCGGTCCCACGTCCACACCCTTCTCCGTGCCCGCGCCGATCTTCAGCGTCTTGGCCTTGGCCACCAGGTCGGGCACCCACTTGCGCGCCTCGCCCACCAGCACCGCCACCGACACCGCCATGCAGCGCTGGCCGGCCGCGCCGAAGCTGGCACCGGCCAGCGCGTTGAGCGTCTGCTCCTTGTTGGCGTCGGGCATCACGATGGCGTGGTTCTTCGCACCCATCATGCATTGCGCACGCTTGCCGGCCAGGGTGGCGCGGTTGTAGACATGCGTGCCGACCTTGGTCGAGCCGACGAAGCTGATCGCCTTGATGTCCTTGTGATCGCAGATGGCGTTGACCACCGCTTCGCCGCCATGCACCACGTTCAGCACGCCGGGCGGAATGCCGGCTTCCAGCGCCAGTTCGCACAGGCGCATGGTGACCATCGGGTCCTGTTCCGAAGGCTTGAGCACGAAGGTGTTGCCGGTGACGATGGCCATCGGGAACATCCACAGCGGGATCATCGCGGGGAAGTTGAAGGGCGTGATGCCGGCGCACACGCCCAGCGGCTGCAGCACGGTGTAGGTGTCGACGCCGGTCGCCACGTTGTTGGCCAGTTCGCCCAACTGCAGGTTGCCAATCGCGGCGGCGTGCTCCACCACCTCGAGGCCGCGGAACACATCGCCCTCGGCGTCAGGCAGGGTCTTGCCCTGCTCGGCCGTCAGGATCGCGGCCAGCTCGGCCATGTTCTCGCGAATGAGTTGCTGGTACTTCAGGAAGATGCGGGCACGCGCGCCGATGGCCGTCTTGCGCCAGGTCTTGAAGGCTTGCTTGGCCGAGGCCACCGCCGCATCCACTTCGGCTTGCGTGGCGAAGGGCACGCGGGCCAGCACCTGCTGGGTGGCCGGGTTGACGATGGCGCGCCACTCGGTGGACTTGGATTCGACGAACTGGCCGCCGATCAGGAGCTTGACGGTGGCGACCTGCGTTGCAGGAGTGGTGGTGGCGTCCATGGGGTATGTCTCCAAGAGAGTGGAATACGAGGGCAGGCAGGCATCGTAGCTTTGCAGTTTTGCCATAACAATAGACAAATACGCAGCTTCCATCTGCATATTTGCAGATACCCCTGACATGGATTGGGACAACCTCCGCTACTTCCTCGAACTGGCCCGCTCCGGCACCCTGGTGAGCGCCGCGCGCCGCATGGGCGTAGACCACACCACGGTGGC
Organism: Variovorax sp.; assembly: GCA_035476655.1. Classification (GTDB taxonomy): domain Bacteria; phylum Pseudomonadota; class Gammaproteobacteria; order Burkholderiales; family Burkholderiaceae_C; genus Variovorax. Next base: position 12,845 of record DATILH010000087.1, on the reverse strand, counting down.
GCGCCGCATCCAGGCGCTGGAAAAGGAGGTGGGCACCGCCCTCTTCTCGCGCGAGGCCGGCGGCCACCGGCTGACCGAAGCGGGCCGGCGCCTGCAGCCGCAGGTGGAGGCCATGGAAAGCGCCTTCCTGGCGGTGGAAAGCGCGGCGCCGCCCGCCAGTGCCGGCCTCTCGGGGCTGGTGCGCATCGGCGCCACCGAAGGCTTCGGCACCGTGGTGCTGGCGCCGCAGCTGGCACGCTTCGCGCAGCAGCATCCGGCGCTGGTGATCGACCTGCTGGCCATGCCGCGCCTGGTGCACCTGTCGCGGCGCGAGGCCGACATCGTGATCTCGCTGGAGCGCCCGGCACGCGGCCCGGTGGTCGTGACCAAGCTGTGCGACTACACGCTGCACCTCTACGCCTCGCAGGAGTACCTGGCGGCGCACCCGCCCATCGCCGCGCGCGAGGACCTGCGCGGCCACACCTTCATCAGCTACGTGGACGACCTGCTCTTTTCCAAGGAGCTGCAGTACCTGGACGAGCTGTACCGGCCCGATTCCTTCGCGCTGCGCTCCACCAGCATCCTGGCGCAGCACTGCGCGGTGGCCGGCGGCGCCGGCATCGCGGTGCTGCCCGCCTTCCTGGCCGAGGGCGATGCGCGGCTCGCCCATGTGCTGCCTGGGCAGGCCAGCTTCACCCGCAGCTTCTGGATGTCGATCCCGGCGGAAATCAAGCACCTGGCGCGCATGCAGGCGGTGTGGCGTTTTTTGCGCGAGACTGTGGAGTCTCAACACGACATCCTGATGAGGAAGCCATGAAAGTTGTGGTCATGGGCGCCGGCGCGGTCGGCTGCTATTACGGCGGGCTGCTGGCGCGTGCCGGGCATGAGGTGGTCCTGATTGGCCGCCAGCCGCATGTGGCGGCGATCCAGCGCAACGGCCTGCGCATCCAGACCGCCGCCTTCGACGAACAGGTCCGCGTGACGGCCAGCACCGAGGCGAGCGCGGCCCAGGGCGCCGCTCTGGTGCTCTTCTGCGTGAAGTCGCCCGACACCGAAGCGGCCGGCCATGCCCTGCAACCCTGGCTGGCACCCGATGCCCTGCTGCTGTGCCTGCAAAACGGTGTCGACAACGCCGAACGCCTGCGCACGGTGGTGCCGCAGGAGGTGGCCGCCGCGGTGGTCTATGTGGCGACCGAGATGGCCGGCGCGGGCCATGTGAAGCATCACGGGCGCGGCGAACTGGTCATCGAGCCGACACCGGCCAGCACCGAGGCGACTACGGTGCTGCGCGATGCCGGCATCGCGGTCGAACTCTCGGACAACGTGCGCGGCGCCCTGTGGTCCAAGCTGATCCTCAACTGCGCCTACAACGCGCTGTCCGCCATCACCCATCTGCCCTACGGCCAGGTGGTGCTGGGGGAAGGCGTCGGCGCGGTGCTCAAGGACGTCGTGGCCGAATGCCTGGCCGTCGCACAGGCCGACGGCGCCCGGGTCGCGCCGGACATCGAGGCGGTGGTGCAGCGCCTGCCCGGCACCATGCCGGCCCAGTATTCGTCCACCTCGCAGGACTTGGCGCGCGGCAAGCCGACCGAGATCGACTACCTCAACGGCTACGTGGTTCGCCGCGGCGAAGCGCTGGGCATTGCAACGCCGGCCAATCGGGTGTTGCAGGTGCTGGTGAAGTTGCTCGAACGCAAGCAGCGCGAGCAGGAATAGGCCTCAAGACGCCGGCCAGGCCGGCGGATGCGAACCCGGCGGCATCGAGGGCCGCGTCCAACGGGCCGGCGTGCGTGCCAGTTGCGCGCTGTGGCGGATGGCCAGCAGTTCGCCGAAGCCGGAACTCGAGGCTTCCAGGTAGGGCTTGCGTTCCGGTCGCGGCGCCTTGGGGCCATCGGGCAGGCGGCCGAGCGAGCGCAGCCATTGCCCGGTCTGCGCCAGCGAGACCTGGACGTGCCAGCTGCCACCCTCGCGCTGCTGTCGCCACAACGCAGCGGCGGCGCCGAAGGCCATCAGGTAGCCAGTCGCCTCGTCGAGGATCTGCATCGGCAAGGGGCGCGGCTTGCCGGAAGCAAAGGCCTCGGCCTCGGCGATGTTGAAGCCCATCGCGGTCTGCACCAGCGAATCGAAGCCGCGGCGCCTGGCCCAGGGGCCCTGCGTGCCATAGGCCGTGAGCGACACGGCCACGATGCCCGGGCGCATGCGTGCCAGCTCGCCGGGGCTGAAGCCCAATTTCGCCAAGCCACCGGGCCGGTAGCCCTGTACGAACACATGGGCGCTGCCCAGCAGTTGCTGCAACTGTGCTCGGCCGTCTTCGGTCTGCAGGTCGATGTGCGTCGAGAGCTTGCCGCGGCTGGTGTCGGCAATGGCGGCGATATTGGGCAGATGCGGCGAGTTCACCAGCATCACGTCGGCACCATAGGCCGCAAGCGCCTTGCCACCCACCGGGCCGGCCAACACGCGGGTGAGATCGAGCACACGAATGCCTGAAAGGGGGCGCTCTTGGGCCGTCAGTGGCGGCAGGATCAGCTGCGGCGCGTCGCCGATGCGCTCGATGGTGAACAGGGGCTGCACGGCGATGGCCTGGCCCTGCGGCGTCGCGTCCCACTGCTCGAAGCTGCGCAGGGCAGTTGCAACCAGGCCGCGTTCGGCGGCAGCAGACTCGAAATCCAACGCCTTCCATTGCAGCAGCGCATGCTCGGCATCGGTGCGTTGTGCACTGGCCGGGTCAAGCCCCAGCAGACGCAAGGCCCCTTCACGGTGGTGCGCGAAGTTGGCATGAATGCGCACTTGCCCTTCGCCGCAGCGGTACAGGCCGGAGATCGGGTCCCACATCTCGGGCTCTTTGCCGTCGATGCTGAACCAGCCTGTGCATTCCAGCGCCGCGTGCTCGATGTCGACTGACACGCGCTGGCGCGGTGTGCCGCGCGCATGGCCGAGTTCACAGGCTGCCAGTGCGGCGGCGGCAATGCTGCATTGCGCAGCCGTGACGACGGCAAAGGACGAAGGCAGGCCCGGGCCCTTGCCGATCAGGTCGGCAAAGCCCAGGGCCTGCGCGGGCAGTTCGGCTGCACGCCAGATGCTGCCGAGGGCTTGGCTTGCGTTCATCGCCGCCGCCCCCGGCCGGGCTGCCTTACTGGACCAGCTTGACGCCGGTCTTGCCCTGCAGCTCGTCGAAGCTCACGCCGTCGGCCAGCTCCACCACCTTCAGGCCCTGCGGCGTCACGTCCATCACCGCGAGGTCGGTGATGATGCGGTCCACCACGCCCACGCCGGTCAGTGGCAGGGTGCAGTTCTCGAGGATCTTCAGGTCGGTGCTGCCGTCCTTCTTCCTGGCCACGTGTTCCATCAGGACGATCACGCGCTTGACGCCGGCCACCAGGTCCATGGCGCCGCCCATGCCCTTGACCATCTTGCCGGGGATCATCCAGTTGGCCAGGTCGCCCTTTTCGCTGACCTGCATGGCGCCCAGGATCGACAGGTTGATCTTGCCGCCGCGGATCATCGCGAAGCTGTCGTGGCTGCCGAAGATGGCGCTGCCCGGCAGCGTGGTGACGGTCTGCTTGCCGGCGTTGATCAGGTCGGCGTCGACCTGGTCTTCCGTCGGGAAGGGGCCGATGCCCAGCATGCCGTTCTCGCTTTGCAGCCAGACTTCCTTGTCGGCGGGCACGAAGTTGGCCACCAGGGTCGGGATGCCGATGCCGAGGTTCACGTAGAAGCCGTCCTGCAGCTCCTGCGCTGCGCGGGCGGCCATTTGGTCTTGGGTCCAGGCCATGTTCAGTTTCCCTTCTGGTTCTTCACGGGGGCCGGCACTTCGGCACCGGCGGCGGCTTGGGCGATGACGGCCTGCGCCTCGACCTTGGCGGCCACGGCGTCGACAGGCGCAGCCGCGCTGATGGTGCGCTTCTCGATGCGCTTCTCGGGCTTGCTGTTGACCACGATGCGGTGCACGTAGATGCCCGGCAGGTGGATGTCGTCCGGCGCCAGTTCGCCCACTTCGACGATCTTCTCGACCTCGACGATGCACAGCTTGCCGGCCATGGCGGCGGCCGGGTTGAAGTTGCGCGCCGTCAGGCGAAAGCGCAGGTTGCCCGAGCGGTCGGCCACGTCGGCCTTGACCAGCGCCACGTCGGGCAACAGCGAGCGCTCCATCACGTAGGTCTCGCCGTCGAACTCGCGCAGTTCCTTGCCATCGGCCACCTGGGTGCCGACGCCGGTCTTGGTGAAGAAGGCCGGGATGCCGGCGCCGCCGGCGCGCAGCTTCTCGGCCAGCGTGCCTTGCGGCGTGAACTCGAGCTCGAGTTCGCCGGCCAGGTACTGGCGCTCGAACTCCTTGTTCTCGCCCACGTAGCTGGCGATCATCTTCTTGATCTGGCGGGTTTCCAAGAGCTTGCCGAGGCCGAAGCCATCGACGCCGGCGTTGTTGGAGATGCAGGTCAGGTTCTTGACGCCGCTGTCCTTCAGCGCCTCGATCAATGCCTCGGGAATGCCGCAAAGGCCGAAGCCGCCCACGGCAAGGGTCTGCCCGTCGGCGACCACGCCCTTGAGCGCGGCTTCGGCGGTGGGATAAAGCTTGTTCACGCGTGCTCCTCGTGATGAGTGAGTGAAAGATGTAGGCTTGTACGATACTACGTATTGGCATACGTAGTAATTCGTAATGGTGAGCCCCGATGCTGCAGGAGATCGATTACAGGTTGGCTTTCGAACATGCGCCGGTAGGCATGGTGGTCTCGCGCAACCGCACCATCGTCGCATGCAATGCGGAAGTGTGCGAGATGTTCGGCGCCCAGGCCGAGCAGCTGGTGGGGCAATCCTTCAGCGTGCTCTACCCCAGCGTGGCGGAGTTCGAGCGCATCGGCAAGCGCATGGAACCCATCCTCAACGCCAGCGGGCACTACGCCGACAACCGGATGATGAAGCGGGTGGGCGGCGCACGCCGTGGCGACACCTTCTGGTGCCACGTCACCGGCCGCGCGCTGGACCGCGACGCGCCGCACGCGGCCGGCATCTGGACCTTCGAGGACCTGGGCTCACGCCGCGCCACCACCAGCGGCAAGGCCGATGACCTGACCCCGCGCGAGCGCGAGGTGGCGGCGCAGGTGATGCGCGGCCTGACTTCCAAGGAGATCGGCAAGGCGCTGGACATCAGCCATCGGACGGTGGAGATCCACCGGGCGCGGCTGATGCGCAAGTACGCGGCGGCGACGACGGCGGAGCTGGTGCAGAAGTTGATCGCGGGTTAGCGCGAAGTCTGCGACCCGAACTCGCCCCGCCCGCGGCGACCCGTTGCCGTTGGCGCCTGTCGATGGCCGCGTCCGCCTCGAAGCTGCGGCCGGCGGCGACATCGTCCAGGCCGCGCCGGGCATCCTCGATCAGCACCGTGTAGATGCGGTCGCGCACCAAGGCAACGTTGCTCTCACCGTTGTTGACGTCGCGGTCTACAAAGTCCACTTCTTGCTCCAAGAATGAAGAGGTCCTGCGCAGTCTAGCTCTGGCCCGGTCCAGCCGGACCCGATCCAGCCCGCGCCCGCTCCAGAACGAACTCGATGAAGGTCGAAGCCGCCCGCGTGTGGTGCCGGTTGGGCATGTAGAGCATGAACATGCGGTCGCCGAAGATGCGCAGGCGCCAGTCGGCCAGCACGTTCAGCACCTCGCCGCGCCGTACATCCTCGGCCACCACGTAGTCGGGCACGATGCCCACGCCCAGGCCGGCCAGGATGGCCTGGCGCAGGAACAGGAAGTTCTCCGAGATCAGCGTCGGCTCCAGCACCAGCTCGTGCCGCTCCTCGCCGCCGTAGGCTGACATGCGCAGCTGCCGGCCAACCACGCCGGCGGTGATCAGCGGCAACGCACGCAAATCCTCCAACTGCTGCGGCAGTGCCTGCCGCTCTGCAAACTCGCGCGAGGCGCAGGCCACGTAGCGCACCACGCCCAGCTCGCGGGCGACCAGGTGCTGCGGTGGCTCCGACATGATGCGAATCGCGATGTCCACCTCGTCCTGCAGCAGGTCCTCGACCCGGTTCTCGAACATCACGTCCAGCACGATGCCGGGGTACAGGCGCTTGAACTCGATCAGCCAGGGCGCCATCACGAGTTGGCCCCAGCCGCTGGGCACATTGAGCCGCACCCGCCCCTGCAGGCTCTGGCCCAGGGTGGTGACCGATTCGCGCGCCGCCAGCAGCGCCTCCTGGATACCGCGGCCGTGCTGGTACAGGCGCAGGCCGGCCTCGGTGGCTTCGAGCCGGCGCGTGGTGCGGCGAACCAGTTGCAGCCCGACCGAGCGCTCCAGCTGGTTCAGGTGGTAGCTGACGTTGGCCCGGGTCATCTTGAGCCGGCGCGCGGCCTCGCTGAGATTGCCCGCATCGATGATGTCGACCAGGAGGGTGAGTGCGCCGGGATCCATTTCAGTGTCAAGAATTTTTTGACAGCGTGTCAATCGACGCTCCAATTGTCAAGACGCGCCATCGAATCAAGAATCCGGGCTGGCGCGGGCCAGCCCGTCGCCGTCCAATCCAACGACACGGAGACTGATTTGCCCGCTGCCCTTTTTCGCCGCCTGCTGACCCTGGCCCTGGCGACGGCCGCCCTGGCCTTTGGAACCCATGCGAGCGCCCAACAAGCGCCCGCCAGCACCTACCCCAGCAAGCCGATCCAGCTGATCGTGCCCTTCCCGGCCGGCGGCGCCACCGACGGCGTAGCGCGCCTGGTGGCCGAGAAGCTGCGCACCCGCGTCGGCCAGCCGGTGCTGGTCGACAACAAGGCCGGCGCCTCCGGCATCCTGGGTACCGACTTCGTGGCCAAGGCGCCGGCCGACGGCCACACGCTGGTGCTCTCGCTCAGCACGTCGCTGCTGACCAACCAGTTCCTCTACAAGAAGCTGCCCTACAGCCCGCAGCGCGACCTGACCCTGGTCTCGTTGCTGGCCAACGTGCCGGTGGTGCTGCTGGTGCATCCCAGCGTGCCGGCCAGCAACGCGGCCGAGCTGGCCAAGTACCTGGCGGCCAACAAGGGCAAGCTGTCCTATGGCTCCTGGGGCGTGGGCTCGGCCGGCCATCTTTCGCTGGCAGAGATGAGCCAGAAGTTCGGCGCCGACATGACCCACATCGCCTACAAGGGCGAGGCGCCGATGCTGCAGGACCTGATCGGCGGGCAGATCCAGCTGGCCTTTGCCAGCGCGCTGCAGGCCAAGTCCTTCGCCGAGTCGGGCAAGGTCAAGGTCATCGGCGTCACCGGCGAGGCCCGCATGCCGGCGCTGCCCGCCGTGCCGACCCTGGTCGAGCAGGGCTGGAAGGACGACATCTTCCGCATCACCGGCTGGGTGGCGGTGGCGGCGCCGGCCGCCACGCCCAAGCCCATCGTCGAGAAACTTGCCGCCGAGCTGCGCGCCATCAGCGAAATGCCCGATGTCAAATCGCGCTTTGTGGCGATCATGGGCATCGAGCCCGTTGCCTGGGGGCCGGAGCAGTTCACCGCGGCCTATGCCAAGGAGCTGCCGGTGTGGCAGCGGGTGGTGAAGGAGACCGGCGCCACGCTGGATTGACAGGACGAGCCATGACCTCGAAGATTGCCGCACCCTTCGCACCCGCCTTCCAGATCCGCAGCATCGAAGACGTGCGCCGCCTCGAGCGCGCGCTGCCGCTGGCGCAGGCGCTGCCGGTGGCCAGCACCTACGAGATCATGCGCAACTCGGCGCAGGCCTTCGGCGACCGGCCGGCGCTCACCTTCCTGCGCAGCGGACGGCTTGACGACGAGCCGATCCGCTGGAGCTTCAAGCAACTCCTGGCAGGCATCCACCAGACCGCCAACCTGCTGCACCACCTGGGCGTGACGCCCGGTGACGCGGTGGCGGTGCTGCTGCCGGGCTGCCTCGAATACCACCTGGCGCTTTGGGGTGGCGAGGCTGCCGCCATCGTGCAGCCGCTCAATCCCCTGCTGTCAGACGAGAAGCTGGCGGCGCTGATGCGCACCGCCGGCGCCAGGGTGCTGATCGCCTATGGCTCGGACGCCGAAACGGAGATGTGGTCCAAGGCCATGCGCATCCGCGGCCAGGTGCCCACGCTGACGCATGTGCTGCGGGTGGCGCCGCATGACGAGACGACGCCGCCGGCCGCCCTGCCGCCGGGGGTGGTCGACTTCAACACGGAGCGCCGTCGCGAAGCCGACGACCGCCTGGTCAGCGGGCGCCCCATTGCACGCACCGACATCGCCGCCTACTTCCACACCGGCGGCACCACCGGCGCGCCCAAGCTGGCGCGCCACAGCCACGGCGCCCAGGTCTTCACCGCATGGGCGTGCGCCCAGATGCAGCAGGTGGCGGCGGGCGACGTCAGCATCAACGGCTATCCCCTGTTCCACGTGGCCGGCGTGCTGCCGGCTGCGCTGACCTGCCTTTCGGCCGGCGTAGAGACCGTGATCCCCACCACCGGCCTGATGCGCAACCGCGAGGTGATGGCCAACTACTGGCGCCTGGTCGAAAAGTACCGCGCCACCAGCGTCTCGGCGGTGCCGACGGTGCTGGCGGCCCTCACCAACGTGCCGCTGGACGGCGCTGACATCTCCTCGGTACGCTACTGCCGCACCGGCGCGGCCGTGCTCTCGCCCGAGCTGGCTGCACGCTTCGAACGGCTGTTCGGCCTGCATGTGCACGAGAGCCTGGGCATGACCGAGATGGCGGGCATTTCCACCATCACGCCGCCCGGCGTGGACGGGCCGGCCGGCTGCGTGGGCTTCAGGCTGCCCTATGCGCAGGTGCGCATCGTCGCCATGGATGCGGCCGGCCAGCCGAGCGCGCGAGAGCTGCCTGCCGGCGAAGCGGGCATGGTGCTGTTCAAGTCGCCCAACCTGTTCTCGGGCTACCTCAACCCGTTGGACAACGAAACGGCCTTCACTGCCGACGGCTGGCTGGTCACCGGCGACCTGGGTTGGCTCGACAGCGAGGAGCGATTGAACCTGAGCGGGCGCGCGAAAGACCTGATCATCCGCAGCGGCCACAACATCGACCCCAAGGTGATCGAGGACGCGATCTCGGCGCACCCGGCGGTGCAGCTTTGCGCCGCCGTCGGCGCCCCCGATGCCTATGCGGGCGAATTGCCGGTGGCCTATGTGAGCCTGGTGCCCGGCGCTTCGGTGAGCGAGGCCGAACTGCTGGCCTTTGCCGCCAAGGGCGTGGACGAGGCGCCGGCCCGGCCCAAGGCGATCTCGATCCTGGAGAAGATCCCGCTCACCAATGTCGGCAAGGTCTACAAGCCCGAGCTGCGCCTGCTGGCCGCGCAGGCGGTGGTGCGCTCGCTGGTGCGAGAACTCGCCACCGGCATGAGCCTGGCCGAGCCGCAAGTGACCGCGAGCGAAGCGGAAGGCGTCGTGGTCCGGCTCGACGAGGCCGCGCTGGGCGCGCGCGCCGGCGAGCTGCGCGAGTCGCTGCACGCCGCCCTCGACCCGCTGCCGATCAAGGTGGCGCTGCGCAGCGTTTAACGGCCCTTGATGGCCAGCAGCTCGACCTCGAAGTCCAGGGTGGAGTTGGGCGGGACGGCCGGCGGCGCGCCGCGCTCGCCATAGGCGATGGCCGGCGGGCAGGTCAGCTTGGCCTTGCCGCCCACCTTCATCAGCTGCACGCCCTCGGTCCAGCAGGGAATCACGCGCTTCAAGGGAAACTCGGCCGGCTCGCCGCGCGAATAGGAACTGTCGAACTCCTTGCCGGTGCCGGGGAAGGTGCCGCGGTAGTGCACGCGCACCGTGTCTTCCGCCTTGGGCGAGGCGCCCGTGCCCTCCTTCAGCGACTGGTAGACGAGGCCGCTCTTGGTGGTCTGCGGCGCGCTGCCCTGGGCCCAGGCGACACCGGCCAGGCAGGTGGAGGAAATGACTGCAGCAATCAGTAGGGATCTCACAACAGGTCCTTTGGCGTTGAAGGGAAGCAGGTCATTATTGACCGATGCTCTATCGCACCCGCATCGGCGACCAAGGCTTCCAGTTCGAGGACCTGAAGCAGGTGATGGCCATGGCCAGCCCGGCGCGTTCGGGCGACTACCTGGCCGGCCTGGGTGCGGCCAGCGCGCAGCAGCGCATGGCCGCAAGGCATGTGCTGGCCGACACGCCGCTGTCGCAGTTCCTCACTGAAGCGCTGATCCCCTACGAGCAGGACAACATCACGCGCCTCATCATCGACACGCACGATGCGGCGGCCTTTGCACCGGTGGCTCATCTGACGGTCGGTGCATTTCGGGACTGGCTGCTCTGTGAAGCGGCATCCACCGAGACGCTGGCGGCGCTGGCTCCGGGCCTCACGCCCGAGATGGTGGCAGCCGTGTCCAAGCTGATGCGCAACCAGGACCTGATCTCGGTCGCGCGCAAGTGCCACGTCGTTGCCCGCTTTCGCAACACGCTGGGGCTGCCCGGCCACCTTGCTGTGCGCGTGCAGCCGAACCATCCGACCGACGATCTGCGCGGCATCGCCGCCTCCATCCTCGATGGCCTGCTGCTGGGCGCTGGCGATGCGGTGATCGGCGTCAACCCTGTGGCCGACAGCCTGCCGGCGCTGGCACGTCTCACCCGCATGCTGGACGAGCTGATACAGCGATTTGACATACCGACCCAGTCCTGCGTGCTCACGCATGTCACCAACACCCTGCACCTGATCGAGCAGGGCGCGCCGGTGGACCTGGTGTTCCAGTCCATCGGCGGCACAGAGGACACCAACCGCTCCTTCGGCATCACGCCCGAATTGCTGCAGGAGGCGCATGACGCGGCAGAAGCGCTGGCGCGCGGCACGCTGGGCCGCAATGTCATGTACTTCGAGACCGGCCAGGGCAGCGCGCTGTCGGCCAACGCCAACCACGGTGTCGACCAGCAGACCTGCGAGGCGCGCACCTACGGCCTGGCGCGGCGCTACCAGCCGCTGCTGGTGAACACGGTGGTGGGCTTCATCGGCCCCGAGTACCTGTACGACGGCAAGCAGATCATCCGCGCCGGCCTGGAAGATCACTTCTGCAGCAAGCTCTTGGGCCTGCCCATGGGCTGCGACATCTGCTACACCAACCATGCCGAAGCCGACCAGGACGACATGGACAACCTGCTGGTGCTGCTGGGCAGCGCCGGGCTCAACTTCCTGATGGGCGTGCCCGGCGCCGACGACGTGATGCTGAACTACCAGAGCACCTCCTTCCACGACGCCCTCTTCCTGCGCAGCACCCTGGGCCTGGCGCGCGCGCCCGAGTTCGAAGCCTGGCTGCAACGCATGCAGATCACCGACGGCGCCGGCCAACTGCTGCCCGAAGACGCGCAGCGCCTGGCCGGCATGAACGCGCTGGCCGCTCTTCAACAGCCATGAACGACTCACTCGACCCCTGGCAGCCATGGCGGGCCGCCACGCCCGCACGCATCGGGCTCGGCCGCGTCGGCGATGCCGTGCCCACCGCCGAACTGCTTCGCTTCGGCTGGGCCCATGCCAGCGCACGTGACGCCGTCCATGCGCAGCCCGACCTGGCGGCGCTCGCGCAGCAACTGGCGGCGCAGGGATGGACCACGCTGCAAGTGAAAAGTCGAGCCGGCGATCGCGCCACCTACCTGCGTCGCCCCGATCTCGGTCGCCAGCTCGACGAGGAAGATGCACGCGGGCTGCCGCAAGCCATGCCCGGCGGCGGCTGCGATGTCTGCATCGTGATCGGCGACGGGCTCTCGGCCCAGGCGATAGAGCGGCATGCGGCACCGCTGCTGGTTGCACTCAAGCCGCTGCTGCCGACCGATTGGCGCCTGGCACCGCTGGTCATCGCCAGCCAGGCGCGGGTCGCGTTGGCCGACGAGATCGGCGAGCGCTTGGGCGCCCGCCTCTCGGTGATCCTGATCGGCGAGCGGCCCGGCCTGAGTTCGCCCGACAGCCTGGGCATCTACCTCACCTTCGATCCGAGGCGCGGTCGCAGCGATGCAGAACGCAACTGCATCTCGAACGTGCGCGCCGAAGGCCTGCCGCCGCAGGCCGCCGCGGCGCGGCTGGCCTGGCTGATGCGCGAATCGCTGCGCCGCACCTTGAGCGGCGTCGCGCTGAAGGACGAAAGCGAGCATGCAACCATAGAAGCCCCCAAGGAGACTTTGCCATGAGCGCAACCCGCTACCCGATGGCCGAACTGGCCAACCTTCCCGAGGACATTCGCGCCAAGATCCTCGAAGTGCAGGAAAAGGCCGGCTTCGTGCCCAACGTCTTCCTCGCCCTGGCACGCCGCCCGGCCGAGTGGCGCGCCTTCTTCGCCTATCACGATGCGCTGATGCAGAAGGAGGAAGGCTCTCTCACGAAGGGCGACCGCGAGATGATCGTGACCGCCACCAGCGCGGTGAACCGATGCCTGTACTGCGTGGTGGCGCATGGCGCGCTCCTTCGCATCTACGAGAAGAAGCCGCTGGTGGCCGACCAGGTGGCGGTGAACTGGCGCAAGGCCGACATCACGCCACGCCAGTACGCCATGCTCGAATTCGCGATGAAGGTCTGCGAGCGCTCGCACGAGATCGAAGAGGCCGACTTCCCTCCCCTGCATGCCCACGGCTTCTCGGACGAAGACATCTGGGACATCGCCGCCATCACTGCCTTCTTCGGCCTCTCGAACCGCATGGCCAGCTTCAGCGGCATGCAGCCCAACACCGAGTTCTACCTGATGGGCCGGCTGCCGCGCGACAAGAAGTAGCGGGCTTGAACTAGCCCATCTTTATCAACTGACTGATGTGAAGCGGGCTAAGTGCTTGATTTGATTAAGCACGAGCGCGAAGGTCTCCACTACAGCGAGGCTGGTTCGGCGGTGATGCGGGCGCTTTTGGCGGTGATCTTCGGCGGGGGTTGATCGGGCAGCTTCAGTCGCAGCAGGTCCAGCAGCATGCGGTGATCGGCC
>DATILH010000086.1:0-2945 GCA_035476655.1 Variovorax sp. | reverse complement strand
GCTTGCTTCACCACGTCTCGCGCACTTCGTATCACTCTCTGGACGTGCCGCTGCCAGAGGCAGCGGCCCTTCGCGCTGTCCAAGCCTGCGAAGGCAGGCTTGGAGCCGCAGCGCTCAGCCCCTCGGGGGCCGCCCTTGCTTGGGACGGCCCGGCGCGGCGGCTAGCGCTGCGAACCCGACAGCAAGGGCGTGGCCAATTGCACACCCTCCTGCTGCCAGAACGCCGGGTCGGCCTGCTCGATGCGGCGGATCGCGTTGTCCATGTGGCGCGTGGCCGCCTGCCGGGCCTTGGCCGCGTCGCCGGCCTCGATGGCGCGGGCGATGGCATCGTGCTCGTCGCGCACCTGCGCGGCGAAATCCTGGCGGCGCGCCTCATTGGCGCGGGTGACCTGGGTTGCGCCGCGCAGGAACTGGCGCAGGTAGTCGAGGGTGCTGATGAGGAACGGGTTTTGGGCCGCATCGGCGATGGCGCGGTGGTAGCTCACATCCTCTTCCACGCCGTCGCCGCCGCCACGCACCGCCTTGTCCAGCGCGGCGATGGCCTGGCGGATGCGCTTGACGTCGGCGCTGGTGCGCCGCTGCGCCGCGAGCGCGGCCACTTCGGCCTCGAGGGCACGCCGGACCTCGACCATCTGGATGACGGCCTGTCTGGATTCGGCATGACGCGCATCGAAATTCAGCGGCGAAAAGCCCGCCCGCTTGACGAACACGCCGCTGCCCTGGCGCGAGTCCACCAGGTCCAGCGACTTCAGGCGCGAGATGGCCTCGCGCACGACGGTGCGGCTGACGCCGAACTGTTCGACCAGCACGGCCTCGGTCGGCAGCTTGTCGCCCGGCGCGAGCCGGCCACCGCGAATCTCGGCCGACAGTGCCGCGGCCACCTGATCGGACAACTGGGCTCCGGGGACGACGGATTGAAAACGGCTGCTCATGGGCTTGGCGACAACTTGTCTGACAACTTTAACCGAACATGAACAGCCTGTATCTCACCCTCGCTCGAACTTGAACACCGCGGTGCCGGCGCGGGCATTGGGCAGCAAGCGCACCTCGCGCCCTTCCTGCAGGCCGAAGGCGTCCAGGATGGACAGGCGGTTCTTGGTGGCCAGCACCTCGAAATCCTTGAAGGTGCCCACGCGGATGTTGGGCGTGTCGTACCACTGGTAGGGCAGGCGCTTGGTCACCGGCATGCGGCCGCGCGCGATGGAAAGGCGGTTGGGCCAGTGGGCGAAATTGGGAAAGGCGACGATGCCGACCCTCCCCACCCGCGCCGTCTCGACCAGCATGGTCTCGGCATTGCGCAGGTGCTGCAGGGTGTCGATCTGCAGCACCACGTCGAAGCTGGCGTCGTCGAACATCGCCAGGCCTTCGTCGAGGTTGAGCTGGATCACGTCGACGCCGCGCTTGACGCTGGCCAGCAGGTTGGCATCGGCGATCTCGACGCCGTAGCCGCTGCAGCCGCGCTCGCGCTTGAGCAGGTCGAGCAGCGCGCCGTCGCCGCAGCCCAGGTCGAGCACGTGAGATCCGTGGGGCACCAGCCGGGCGATGCTGTTCATGGTGGCGTGGTCGCTCATGTCAGTACGGATGAGTGGCTGTCATTGCGGGCTTGACCCGCAATCCATGACTTCGGCAGCCGTCAGAACAGCCTGGATGCCGGGTGCTGAAAGCCCGGACCCCGGATCGAGTCCGGGGCAGGCTCTGATCCGGGGCCGGCATGACAGATTTCGGGGAAGCGCGTTCCATCCTCGAGGTGGCAAGCGAGTGAGTCAAATCGCCTCCTGGCCTGCGGGGACGGCCGTGTCGGGCACGACATTGGAAACGACAGGGGTTGCGCCGGCCGACATCTCCAGCGCAATCTGCGCGAAGTACGTGCGCACCAGCGCCAGGTAGCGCGCGTCTTCCAGCAGGAAGGCGTCGTGGCCGTGCGGGGCGTCGATCTCGGCATAGCTGACGCTGCGGCGGTTGTCCAGCAGCGCCTTGACGATCTCGCGGCTGCGCTTGGGCGCAAAGCGCCAGTCGGTGGTGAAGCTCACCAGCAGGAAGCGCGCCGTGGCCGTCGCCAGGGCCTTGCTCAGGTTGCCGGCATAGGCCAGCGCCGGGTCGAAGTAGTCCAGGGCCCGGGTGATCAGCAGATAAGTGTTGGCATCGAAGTATTCGCTGAACTTGTCGCCCTGGTGGCGCAGGTAGCTCTCGATCTGGAACTCGACCTCCTGGGTCGAATAGCGCAGGTCGATGCCGCTGCGCAGCTGGCGCCCGAACTTCTCGTTCATCACGTCGTCGCTCAAATACGTGATGTGGCCGATCATGCGGGCGATGCGCAGGCCGCGCTTGGGGACCACGCCGTGCTGGTAGAAGTGGCCGCCGTGAAAGTCGGGGTCGGTGACGATGGCACGCCGCGCCACCTCGTTGAAGGCGATGTTCTCGGCCGTCAGGTTGGGCGCGCTGGCAATCACCACCGCATGGCGCACGCGCTGCGGATACTGCAGGGTCCACGACAGGGCCTGCATGCCGCCCAGGCTGCCGCCCATGACGGCCGCCAGGGTCTCGATGCCCAGGCCGTCGAGCAGCCGCGCCTGGGCGTCGACCCAGTCCTCGACCGTGACCACGGGAAAATCGGCGCCGTACACCTTGCCGGTGTCGGGGTTCACGTCCATCGGGCCGGTGGAGCCGAAGCACGAGCCCAGGTTGTTGACGCCGATCACGAAGAAGCGGTCGGTGTCCACCGGCTTGCCGGGGCCGATCATGGTGTCCCACCAGCCGGTGGCCTGGTCCTGGCCCTCGTAGACGCCGGCGACGTGGTGCGAGGCATTGAGCGCGTGGCAGATCAACACGGCGTTGCTGCGCTGGGCGTTGAGCCGGCCATAGGTCTCGTAGGCCAGCCGGTAGCCGCGGATGGAAGCGCCGCTGCGCAGGGGCAGCGGGTCTTCGAACGGCATGGACTGTGGATG
>DATILH010000085.1:0-3376 GCA_035476655.1 Variovorax sp. | reverse complement strand
GCCACGGTGGTGGAGTTCGGCAGCGGCTCGAGCCGCAAGACCCCGCTGCTGCTGTCGGCGCTGGATCGGCCGGCGCTCTACATGCCGGTGGACATCTCGGCACAGTTCCTCGTTGAGTCGGTCGGTGCACTCAAGCGTGTGTTTCCGCGTCTGCCGGTACAACCGGTGATCGGCAACTTCACGACGATGGCCCAACTTGCGCTGCCGCCGGCCGAGCACGGTCGCCATGTCGGCTTCTTCCCCGGGTCGACCATCGGCAACTTCACGCCCGATGCGGCGGCCAACCTGCTGGCGCGTTTTGGCCGGCTGCTGGGGCCGGGCGCCTTGCTGCTGGTGGGCGCGGATGGCACGCAGGATCCGGAGAAGTTGATCCCGGCCTATGACGACGCGCGCGGCGTCACCGCGGCTTTCAATCGCAACTTGCTGCTGCGCATCAACCGTGAGCTTGGCGGCCAGTTCGACATCGACGACTTCCGCCACGAAGCGCGCTGGGACCTTCAGGACCGCTGCATCGAGATGCACCTGGTCAGCCGCCGTACGCACAGCGTGGAGCTGGCGGACCGCAGCGTCTTCTTCCCCGAAGGCGATTCCATCCACACCGAGAGTTCCTACAAGTACGGCGCGCTGCGCTTCCAGGCGATTGCGCGCAGCGCCGGCTGGAATACGCGCCGCGTTTTCAGCGAAAGCGCGTCGCAGTTCAACGTGTTCCTGCTCGAACGACCGCTGTGAGGCGGACGTTTGCATCGCGTGATCAAAACGTGATCCTCTCGCGACAGCCACGTGAAGCGCGGCACCGATAGTTTCCCTGTCCCATCCACCCCACTGTTCACTTTCCAGGAGATTTCCATGACTGCATCCAACCCCTCCCTCGTCCGCGCCGCACTCGCCGGCCTCGTGCTGCTGGGCGCCGCCGCCACGCCGGCACTGGCCGCCAAGGGGGACGTCGAAAAGTGTGCCGGCATCGTGAAGGCTGGCGCCAACGACTGCGGCACCAGCAAGAGCGCCTGCGCGGGCAGCAGCAAGGTCGACCGTGACTCCGAAGCCTGGGTGCTGGTGCCCAAGGGCACCTGCGCCAAGATCGCCGGCGGCATGGTCACCGACAAGCCCGAGAACATGCACGGCGGCGCTGCGGCGCTGAGCGGCAAGAAGAGCTGAACGCTCACCACCTCAGTGCAACCAGGAGCTTCTTGTGATGCTTGCCTCTTCTACTTCGCCTGCGGTGCCCGCGGGCATCGGCGCCACGTTGCAGCGGCGGGGCCTCGTGCTCGCGCAGCGGGCCATGCGTGGCCTGGAAGCCCTGTCGCCGGTGCTGGACCTGGCGATCCGCGTCTTCATCGCCATCATCTTCTTCAAGGCCGGCCTGACCAAGATCGCCAGCTGGGAAACCACCGTGGCCTTGTTCGAGAACGAGTACATGGTGCCGCTGCTGCCGCCCGCGCTGGCGGCATTCATGGCGACCGCCGCAGAGCTGGCCCTGCCGGTGATGTTGGTACTGGGCCTGGGCACGCGCTTCGCGGCGCTGGGCCTGTTCGTGCTGAACATCGTTGCGGTGATCTCGTACCCGGACATCGGCGAGGTGGGCTTGAAGGACCACCAGATGTGGGGCCTGTTCCTGCTGGTGAGCCTGCTGCACGGGCCGGGCTTCTTGTCGCTGGACCACTTCATCCGGCGTCGGTTCTTCGGCCTGCCCGCCGGCGAACGTCGATAACGCGACAAACAGGTGGCCATCATGCTCAGACAAGCCAATCCGAAAACCCAGGCCGCAGCCCTGGGCCTGGCGATCAAGCCGGTGAACCTGGCGCTGCAGGGCGGCGGTGCCCACGGCGCTTTCGCCTGGGGCGTGCTGGACCGCCTGATCGAGGACGGCCGGTTGCGCTTCGAGGGCATCAGTGCCACCAGTGCCGGCGCGATGAACGCGGCGGTGCTGGCCTACGGCTGGACGCAGGGCGGCGCAGATGCGGCGCGCGAGGCCCTGGCCGGCTTCTGGCGTGCGGTGGCCGAGGCTGGCGCACGGTATAGCCCGTACAAGCCCTTGCCGTGGCTGGGCCTGACGGGCGACCATTCCCTGGACAACTCGCCCGGCTACCTGATGATGGACATGGCCACGCGGGTGTTCTCGCCTTACCAGCTGAACCCCTTGAACTTCAATCCGCTGCGCGAGGTGCTGGAGCAGCATGTCGACTTCGCCGCGCTGCGCCGCCATTCCGATATCAAGCTGTTCCTGGCTGCCACGAACGTGGAAACCTGCAAGGTGCGCGTGTTCCAGTGCCGCGACATCAGCGCCGATGCCGTGCTGGCCTCGGCCTGCCTGCCGCAGCTGTTCCAGGCGGTGCAGATCGACGGTGAGCACTACTGGGACGGCGGCTACGTCGGCAACCCGGCGATCTACCCGTTGATCTACGACTGCGACAGCCGCGACGTGTTGATCGTGCACCTGAACCCGGTGGTGCGGCGCGGCTGCCCGCGCACGGCGGCCGAGATCATGAACCGGCTCAACGAGGTGAGTTTCAATTCGTCGCTGATGCGCGAAATGCGCGCCATCGCCTTCGTCACGTCACTGGTCGAGCGCGGCAAGTTGCAAGCCGACGAGGCCAAGCAGATGCTTATCCACTCGATCCGGGCCGACGAGGAGATGACGCAGTTCGGCGTCTCGAGCAAGCTCAATGCCGACTGGGGCTTTCTGCAGATGCTGCGCGACAAGGGCCGGGCGCATGCCGAGCGTTGGCTGGCGAAGCACTTCGACGCCATCGGCGAACGCTCCAGCGTCGACATCCGCAGCGAGTTCCTGTGAACGGGCCGAGGGTCCCCACCCCCTGGTCGTTGGCGGCCGATCAACGGCCGTTCGCCAACGCCCTGGTGGGTGGCGTGGCACTGCTGGCCGCACTGGCAGCGGTGCAGCGCTACACGCATCTGCTGCCAGGCGCTGCGCAGGCCTTCGAGCTGCCGCGAGAGCGCTGCTACGGCATTGCCCGCGCCGGGCAGAACGACTGCGGCACCTCGGCCCATGCCTGCGCCGCGCAGGCCACGCGCGACGCGGCCGAGGTCGAGTGGTTGAGCCTGCCTTCGGGCACCTGCCGCAAGCTCGCCGGCGGCATGCTGTTGCGCTGAGAAGCTGGGAGTCTTTCGGCCATGTCCTTGCTGCGCCGTTGGCTGCTGCTGCGACCGGCCGGGCCCGCTGTGCCACTGCCGCAGCGTGTGCATCACGAACTGGCGCAGGCGCAGTTCCAGGCCGAACTGCTGGTCACTGCGGTTCAACTCATGCTGGTGGTGCTGCTCGCCACGCTGTACAGCGCCACACCGCGCGGCTTTTCACCCGGCGCGCCGGTCGAGGCCGTGCCACTGGGCCTGTGGCTGTTCACGATCCTGGCACTGCTGC
>DATILH010000084.1:0-30291 GCA_035476655.1 Variovorax sp. | reverse complement strand
GGCGGCGAACAGGTCGCGGTACGCGGCACGGGAGAGCTGTTCCAGGCCCTGCTGCGCGCCGCCTTCCTCGAGGTCGATGCTGCCCAGCATCCAGTGGCCGTCGCTGCGCCAGCGCACGGCGCCGCTGCGGCCGCTCTGGATGTGTTCGCCGGCCAGCCAGAGGTCGGCCATGGCGCTGTTCTCGCCCAGGACGGGCGCGTTCACCGTGCTCATCCAGGAAAGCGCAGCACAAGCGCCGTAGCCGAGCGCGCCCAGCGGCGGCCGGCTGCCATCGGCCGCGCCTGCAATCCTGGAAAGAGGCGCGCGCTGCACGCACAGCGCCGTCGCCGCCAAGGGCGTGCTGATCCTCACTGGGCCTTGCTCGCGGTGTATTCGGAGAAGATGCCCAGCTCCAGGCGTTGCTGCACCGACACGAAGCCCGCGTCGCGCAGGGCCTGCAGCACCGTCTCAGGCGCGATACAGGCTTCGATGGTGTCCCAGTAGTAACGCCACAGCTCCGGCGTGGCGCGCCCACGTGCGGCGACGCGCGCGATTACCGGCACGACGCTGCGCATATAGGTCTTGAGAAGGGCGGTTCCGAAGGCGCCGCGCGGCCGGGTGATCTCCAGGATCGCCAGGCGGCCGCCCGGGCGCAGCACGCGGTGGAACTCGGCAAAGGCGGCGCTGACGTCGCCGATGTGGCGCAAGGCATATCCCATGCTCAGGAAGTCGCAGCTGGCATCGGGGCGCGGGATCGCTTCGGCCATGCCCTGCACCAGTTCGACGCCGAGCAGCTGCACCTGGCCCATCATGCCGGGGCTGGGGTCGACGCCGACCAGCCGGCCGGTGGAGCCAATGATGCGCAGCGCCTCGGTGGCCACCATGCCGGTGCCGATACCCACGTCCAGCACCTGCGCGCCTTCGGCCAGGCCGGCGCGCAGCAGCGCCTGGCGCCGGTACCAGCGGCCCGAACCGAACGCCAGCACATGCTCGATGCGTTCGTAGTCGGGTGCGGTGTCGTCGAAGATCCGCTGGAGGAAGGCGCGGTGCTCGTCCTCGTTCTTGTAGTAGCCCGGCAACGGCGTATGCGGCGCGAGGGTGGAGGGGGTGCGGCTTGCGTCGGCGGGCAATGACATCGCCGGATTATCCTTAAAAAGCGCAATGTGAAATTCGGTATGCCCTGCGGGTTTGCGAGTGCGCCGGACAGTAAGATCGCGGTCTGCTTTGACTATTGAGAAGATCGAGAGAAAGACCTATGGCCGGACATAGCAAATGGGCGAACATCCAGCACCGAAAAGGCCGGCAAGACGAGAAACGCGGCAAGCTCTGGACCCGCGCCATCCGCGAGATCATGGTGGCTGCCAAGGATGGCGGCGGTGACTTGAGCGCCAACCCCCGACTGCGCCTGGCGGTCGACAAGGCCAAGGCGGTCAACCTGCCGGCCGACACCATCAAGCGCAACATCGACAAGGCCACCGGCAACCTCGAGGGCGTGAACTACGAGGAAATCCGCTACGAGGGCTACGGCGTCGGCGGCGCCGCCATCATCGTCGACACCATGACCGACAACCGCGTGCGTACCGTGGCCGAAGTGCGGCATGCCTTCTCCAAGAACGGCGGCAACATGGGCACAGAAGGTTCGGTGGCCTTCCAGTTCAAGCACTGCGGGCAGATGATCTTCGCCCCGGGCACGAGCGAGGACAAGGTGATGGAAGTGGCGCTGGAAGCCGGCGCCGAGGACGTCATCACCGACGAGGACGGCGCCATCGAGGTGCTGACCGCGGTCGCCGATTTCGAAGCCGTGAAGAACGCGCTGCAGGCCGCCGGCCTGCAACCCGAAGTGGCCGAAGTGACCATGCGCGCCGAGAACACCATCGATATCGCGGGCGAGGATGCCGCGAAGATGCAGAAGTTGCTCGACGTGCTGGAGGACCTGGACGATGTCCAGGATGTCTATCACAACGCATCCCTCGACGCATGAAAGACCCAGCATGAAGGTACTTGTCATTGGGGGAGGAGGCCGGGAGCACGCGCTGGCGTGGCGCCTGGCGCAGGGCAACCGGGTGAGTCGCGTCTATGTGGCGCCCGGCAACGGCGGCACCGCCGACGATTCGCGCTACACCTGCGTGGACATCACCGAGCCCGCGGCCTTGCGCGAGTGGGCCATCAAGGAAAAGATCTCGATCACCGTGGTCGGGCCCGAAGGCCCGCTGGCGGCCGGCGTGGTCGATGAATTCCGTGCGCACGGCTTGCGCATCTTCGGCCCCACCAAGGCGGCCGCGCAGTTGGAGAGTTCGAAGGCCTTCTCGAAGGACTTCATGAAGCGCCACAAGATCCCGACCGCCGAGTACGAGACCTTCACCGACGCTGCTGCTGCCCACGCCTATGTGGACGCCAAGGGCGCGCCGATCGTGGTCAAGGCCGACGGCCTGGCCGCCGGCAAGGGCGTTGTGGTCGCGAGCACCGTGGCCGAGGCGCATGAAGCCATCGACTTCATGCTGCTGGACAACAAGCTGGGCATCTCGCACAACCAGGGCGGCGCCCGCGTCGTCATCGAGGAATTCCTGCAAGGCGAGGAAGCCAGCTTCATCGTCATGTGCGACGGCAAGAACGTCGTCGCACTGGCCACCAGCCAGGACCATAAGCGCCTGCAGGACGGCGACCAGGGCCCCAACACCGGCGGCATGGGCGCCTATTCGCCGGCCCCGGTGGTCACGGCCGAGGTGCACGCGCGCGCCATGCGCGAGATCATCCTGCCCACCGTGCGCGGCATGGAAAAGGACGGCATCCCCTTCACCGGCTTCCTGTACGCCGGCCTGATGATCGATGCGCAGGGCCATCCCAAGACGCTGGAGTTCAACTGCCGCATGGGCGACCCGGAAACGCAGCCCATCATGATGCGGCTCAAGTCCGACCTGTTCGAAGTGTTCTGGCATGCCACTGACGGCACGCTCGACCAGATCGACCTGCAATGGGACCGCCACACCGCGATGGGCGTGGTGATGGCCGCCGCCGGCTACCCACTGTCGCCGCGCAAGGGCGATCGCATCAACGGCATTCCGGCCGAGACGCCGGATGCAGTGGTCTTCCACGCCGGCACCTCGCTTGAAAGCGGCGAGCTGCGCACCAACGGCGGCCGGGTGCTGTGCGTCACGGTGCTGGCCGATGGCGTCAAGCAGGCCCAGCAGCGCGCCTACGAAGTGGCCTCCAAGATCCACTTCGACGGCGCGCAATACCGCAAGGACATCGGGCATCGGGCCGTGCACCACCGCGGCTCGGCAGGCTGATGCTGCAACACGCCGACACCACTGCGGTCGGCGACTACCTGCGTGGCCTGCAGTTGCGAATCATGGCGGCGGTCGAGGCGGCCGATGGCACGCAGTGCGTGCGTGACGCCTGGCAGAAGGAAGCGCATGAGCCGCTGCAGGGCAGCGGCCTGACCTGCATCCTGGAAGGCGGGCCGCTGTTCGAGCGCGCCGGCTGCGGCTTCTCGCAGGTGCGCGGCCCCAAGCTGCCGCCCTCGGCCACACAGCACCGCCCCGAATTGGCCGGTGCGCCCTTCGAGGCCATGGGCGTGTCGCTGGTCTTCCACCCACGCAACCCTTATGTGCCCACGGTCCACATGAACGTGCGCATGCTGGCCGCGCTGCCCGAGGGCGGTGAGCCGGTGTGCTGGTTCGGCGGCGGCATGGACCTGACGCCCTACTACGGCTTCGAGGAAGACGCGCGCCACTTCCACCAAAGCTGCCGCGATGCGCTGGTGCCCTTCGGTGAAGACAAGTACCCGCGCTTCAAGAAGTGGTGCGACGAGTATTTCTACCTGCGTCACCGCAACGAACAGCGCGGCGTGGGCGGCATCTTCTTCGACGATTTCTCCGAACTGGGCTTCGACCAGAGCTTTGCCATGCTGCGCTCGGTGGGCGATGCCTTCCTGCCGGGCTACCTGCCGATCGTTACGATGCGACGCGACACGCCCCATGGCGAGGCCGAGCGCGCCTTCCAGCTCTACCGGCGCGGCCGCTACGTCGAATTCAACCTGGTGTGGGACCGCGGCACCCACTTCGGCCTGCAGTCGGGCGGGCGTACCGAATCGATCCTCCTGTCGATGCCACCGCTGGCGAGCTGGTCCTATCGCAACGAGCCGCAGCCCGGCACGCCCGAGGCGCGCTTGTACAGCGACTTTCTCGTGCGCCGAGAATGGCTCTGAGCAAGGCACTGCCGCGCATCGGTGTCTTTGGCGGCGCCTTCGATCCGCCGCACAACGCTCATGTGGGGCTCGCACGCTGCGCGATCGAGCAACTCGCGCTGGACGAATTGCGGGTGATCCCGACCGGGCAGGCCTGGCACAAGGCGCGCCAGTTGAGCCCCGCGCCGCATCGGCTGGCAATGGCCGGCCTGGCCTTCGGCGGGCTGCCCGGCGCGCTGATCGACGATCGCGAAATCAGGCGCGCCGGCCCAAGCTATACACTCGACACCCTGCGCGAGCTGCAAATGGAGCGCCCCGGTGTCCAACTGCTGCTGATCCTGGGAGCCGACCAGGCGGCCGCGCTGCAAAGCTGGAACGGTTGGCAGGAGATCCTGTCGATCGCTATCGTTTCGGTAGCGCAGCGGCCAGACCCCGAGAGGCCCGAGGCCCGTTTCGACCCGACAACCTTGCCTGGCCTCCCGGCTGGCGCGCGTTTCGAAGCGATCGAACTGCCCGCCACCGACCTCAGCGCAACCGACATTCGGATGCAAGCCGAGCGCGGAAAGGACATTTCCGGTCTGGTTCCGCCCGCGGTTGCGCGCTATATTGACTTACACCATCTTTACCGATCTACCTGATGACCTCTGAAGCCGCCGCCAAGAAAGACACCCAGAAACTGCAGAGAGCCATCGTCGATGGCCTCGAAGACGTCAAGGCGCAGGACATTCAGGTATTTGACACCGAGAGCCTTTCACCGCTGTTCGAGCGCGTGATCGTGGCCTCGGGCACTTCCAACCGACAGACCAAGGCCTTGGCCGCCAGCGTGCGTGACGCGGTGCGCGAGGCCGGCTTTGGCAAGCCGCGCACCGAGGGCGAGGAAAACGGCGAGTGGATCATCGTCGACTGCGGCGCCGCGGTGGCGCACATCATGCAGCCGGCCATCCGCCAGTACTACCACCTCGAGGAAATCTGGGGCGAGAAGCCGGTGCGCCTGAAGTTGGGCGCGCCCAAGCCCGCGGCGCCTGCGGCTCAGAAGGCCGAGCCCGCGACCACCGGCAAAGCCACCTCGCTGCGCCGTTCCAGCGCAGCCAGGACGGCGGTGCGCGAGGCCGAGCAGGCGGCCAGGAAGCCCGGCGTCAAGAGGGCCGCGGCCAAGCCCGCCGCCAAGAAGACGGTGGCGAAGAAGCCCGCGGCCAAGGTCGCTGCCGGCCCGATCAAGCTGGTGGTCGGCAAGCCGGCCGCCAAGAAGAAGGCGCCGGCCAAGAAGACCGCTGCACGCAAGGCGCCTTCGCGCAGCGCATGAAGCTCCTGGTGGTCGCGGTTGGGCAGCGCGTGCCCGACTGGGCCCAGACCGCCTGGGACGACTACGCCAAGCGCTTCCCACCCGAACTCAAGCTGGAACTGCGCGCCGTCAAGACGGAGCCGCGCGCTTCCAAGTCCCTGGAAACCATCTACGCCGCCGAGCGCGAGCGCATCGAGGCTGCCATTGCCAAGGGCATGCGCGTGGTCGTGCTCGACGAGCGCGGCACCGCGCTCACCACCAAGGCCCTGGCCGCGCGCCTTCAAGCCTGGCAGGGGGAGGGCGGTGACGTGGCGCTGGTGATCGGCGGGCCCGACGGGCTCGATCCGGCCTTTCGCGCCGCGGCACACGAACGCATCCGGCTGTCCGACCTCACCTTGCCCCATGCCATGGTGCGCGTGCTGCTGGTCGAGCAGCTCTACCGCGCCTGGTCGGTCAATGCCGGACATCCCTATCACCGCGAATGAGCAACGACTTCATCTATCTCGCGTCGCAGAGTCCGCGCCGCGCGCAACTGCTCGAGCAACTGGGCGTGGGCCACAAGCTGCTGTTGGCTGGCGCCGACGAAGACACCGAAGCCCTGGAGGCCACCCGCCCGCGCGAGGCGCCGGCCACCTACGTTCAGCGGGTCACGGCCCTCAAGCTCGATGCGGCGGTGGCACGCCATGCCCGTCAGGCCCTGCCGCCGGCGCCCATCCTGTGCGCCGACACCACCGTGGCCCTGGGCGCGCAGATTCTCGGCAAGCCGCAAGACGCGAAGGACGCGCGCCGAATGCTGCGCCTGCTCTCGGGCAGCACGCATCGCGTGCTGACGGCCATCGCGCTGCAGCACGGCAAGCACCGCCACGCCGCGCTCAGCGTCTCGCGAGTCCTCTTCGCGCCGCTGACGGCGCGCCAGATCGAGGCCTACGTCGACAGCGGCGAGCCCCTCGGCAAGGCCGGTGCCTATGCAGTGCAAGGCCGCGCCGCAGCCATGATCGAGCACATCAGCGGGAGCTATTCAGGCATCATGGGGCTGCCCATGTACGAAACCGCCCAGCTCCTTCGGCTGGCCGGACTGAGGCTTTGACTACAACTCCATGCAAGAGATCCTGATCAACTGGTCGCCGCAGGAAACCCGCGTCGCGCTCGTCGAATACGGCGCCGTGCAGGAACTGCATGTGGAACGCACGCTAGAGCGCGGCCTGGTGGGCAACGTCTACCTGGGCAAGGTGTCGCGCGTGCTGCCGGGTATGCAGTCGGCCTTCATCGACATCGGACTGGAACGCACCGCCTTCCTGCACGTGGCCGACATCGTCGCGCCCTTTGCACCCGGCTCGCGTGCCGCTGCGGCGGGCAGTGCGCCGGAACACCGTGGCAGCGCTGGCGCGGTGCCGATCGAGCGGCTGGTCTTCGAGGGGCAGTCGCTGCTGGTGCAGGTCATCAAGGATCCGATCGGCAGCAAGGGCGCGCGCCTGTCCACGCAGATCAGCATTGCCGGCCGGCTGCTGGTCTTTCTGCCGCAGGACAACCACATCGGCGTTTCGCAGAAGATCCCTTCGGATCTGCGCGACGCGCTGCGTTCGCGGATGCAGTCGCTCAGCGACGCCGCGGCCGCGGCCGAGAACAACGGCGTGGTGCCGGAAAGCACCGGAGGCTTCATCCTGCGCACCAACGGCGAGGACGCCAGCGACGCCGAACTGGCCGAGGACATCGCCTACCTGCGCAAGACCTGGTCGCGCATCCGCGACCTGTCGACCCGGCTGCCGCCGATGTCGCTGCTGCACCAGGACCTGAGCCTCCTGCAGCGCGTGCTGCGCGACCTGGTCGGCGAGGACACCACGAACATCCGCATCGACTCGCGCGAGCAGTTCGAGACCTTGCAGAAGTTCGGCCGCGAGTTCATGCCGCAGGCGGCCGAGAAGCTGCAGCTCTACAAGGGCGAGCGTCCCATCTTCGACCTCTTCAACGTGGACGAGGAGATCGCGCGGGCACTGGGCCGCCGGGTCGACCTGAAGTCCGGCGGCTACCTGGTGGTCGACCAGACCGAAGCCCTGACCACCATCGACGTGAACACCGGCGGCTATGTCGGCGCGCGCAACTTCGACGACACGGTGTTCAAGACGAACCTGGAAGCCTCACAGGCGATTGCGCGGCAACTGCGGCTGCGCAACCTGGGCGGCATCATCATCGTCGACTTCATCGACATGTCGCGCGACGACCACCGCGAGCAGGTGCTGGCGGAGTTCCGCAAGCAGTTGGCGCGCGACCGCGTGAAGACCACTGCCGGCGGCTTCTCGCAACTCGGCCTGGTCGAGATGACGCGCAAGCGCACCCGCGAATCGCTGGCCCACGTGCTGTGCGAGCCCTGCGCCGCCTGCGGCGGCCAGGGCATCGTGAAGACCGCGCGCAGCGTGGCCTACGACGTGCTGCGCGAGATCCTGCGCGAGGCGCGCCAGTTCACGCCGCGCGAGTTCCGCATCGTTTCCTCGCCGCAGGTGATCGAGCTGTTCCTGGACGAGGAGAGCCAGCACCTGGCCGGACTGTCGGACTTCATCGGCAAGCCGATTTCGCTTCAGGCCGAGCCGGCAATGGGGCAGGGCCAGTACGACATCGTGCTGCTCTAAGCTCGCCCCAGGTCGCGCGCACTGCGTGTCGCGCTCCCACCCCCGACCGGGGGCAGCCCCTGCGGCCCGGCAGAGCCGGTTCCGCGGCGCTACTGGCCTCGGCCGTCAACTGACCCGCACGCGAGGCGCGGCACTGGTCGCGGCGATCTTGCCGACCACGGCGGCCTGCTCAAAGCCGTGGCGGCGGAAGACGGCCAGCACCTCGTCCAGCGCGTCGGGCGCGCACGACACCAGCAGCCCACCGCTGGTCTGCGGATCAGTCAGCAGCGCGTGGTCTTCGGCAGCGAAACCAGCCGGCAGCATGATGTCGGCGCCATAGCCCGCCCAATTGCGGCCGGAGGCGCCGGTGACGAAGCCTTGTGCCGCCAACGCACGCACGCCGTCCATCAGCGGCACGGCCGACCAGTCGAGCTGCACCTCGCAACGGGCGCCCCGGGCCATCTCCAACGCGTGACCGGCCAGGCCGAAGCCGGTGACATCGGTCAGCGCATGCACGCCGGGCAACGTGGCCAGATCAGGGCCGGGCGTGTTCAGCTTGGTCGTGGTGGCGATCATCTGGGCGTAGCCGGCATCGCCGAGTTCGCCCTTCTTCAGCGCGGCGGACATCACGCCCACGCCCACGGGCTTGCCCAGCACCAGCAGGTCGCCCGGCTGCGCATCGGCGTTGCGCTTGACCAGCTTGGGGTGCACCAGGCCCAAGGCCACCAGGCCATAGATGGCCTCGACCGAGTCGATGGTGTGCCCGCCGGCGATCGGGATACCCGCCGCCCGGCAGACCGAGGAACCGCCTTCGAGAATGCGCCCGATGGTCTGCGTGGACAGCACATTGACCGGCATGGCCACCAGCGCCAGCGCCATGATGGGCCGTCCGCCCATTGCGTACACGTCGCTGATCGCGTTGGTGGCGGCGATGCGGCCGAAGTCGTGCGGGTCGTCGACGATGGGCATGAAGAAATCGGTGGTGGCGATCAGTGCCTGCTCGTCGTTGAGCTTGTAGACGGCCGCGTCGTCGGCGGTTTCGATGCCGACCAGCAATTCCTTGGGGATGGGCATGGCCGCAGTGCCCTTGAGGATTTCGGACAGCACCGCCGGCGCGATCTTGCAGCCGCAGCCGCCACCGTGGGACAGCGAAGTCAGGCGGGGTTCTGCGGGAAGCTTGTCGGGTGCATTCATGATGGGTCTCGCGTGGTCATTTGCGGGGGCCTCGTCGGCGAACCGAGGAGCTCGCCAATCAGCGTGTGCAGGGTCGCGGACTCCTGCGCCGGATCGAAGAGCGCAGCACGCGCGTCGCACTGCTTTCGCAGGTGGCCAAGCATAGCCGGCTCGTCGCGAAGTTGCTGGAGCAGGGTGGCCAGGGCGGTCGCATCATCCACCGGGAAATAGCCGTCGTAGTCCATGCCCAGCAGCCCCAGGTTGCCATCGATGCGCGAAGCCAGCACCGGCGTGCCGCTTCGCACGGCCTCGATCACGACGTGCGCGCCGCCCTCCATCCGGCTGGGGTGAACCAGCACATGGGCGGCCTGGATGCGCCTGCGGGTCTCGCCATGCGTGAGGCCCCCCAGCCAGCGGTAGCGCGGGCATGCGGCCATCAACGATGAGGCTTCTTCCCCCAGCGCGGGATCGAGGGCCGTCCCGACGTGATCGAGCACGATGTCAGTGCGGCCGGCAAGCACGCGCGCCGTGTCGAAATACGTCCGGGGCGACTTTTCGGCGCGCAGGTGGCCGACCATCAGCGCGCGCAAGTGCGCTCCGGTCCTGTCCTGGCTTTCCCGGGCCGCGCAGGACTGCAGCACGACGCGGGCCTTGAACCGCAGGGCCTCGGGCAAGGCCCGGGCGCCGAGCTGGTTGAGCACGATCAGGCGGTCCGCGCTCTGCAGCGACGCCTGGGCGGTGGCGTCGGCGACGATGTCCCGGTACAGATCGGTGCCGGTGAGCACGAGCAACAGCGGCGCCGATGGGCGGCGAGCACGCCACAGGGCCATCGAGGCCGCGGAGCGGCGCGCATGCAGCGCGATCATCAAGGCCTCGTCGCCGTCGTCCCAGGACGAGGCCAGGCGCACGCGGTAAGCTCCGCAAAGCATGCGGGCCCAGCGTCGGGCCGTCTGCCAGTTGCCGTTGTTGGCGTCGGCCAGGGCTGGCGTCACGATCACGATGTGGGGTCTGTGCACGGACGAAGGGTAGCGCGATGACGGACTTGCTAGAAGGCGCGACAGACCCTCGCAGCGCGGACGCCGCTTGGCTGGCGGCAGCTCTCGGCGCCAGTCGCGAGGACACGCTGTCCACCTTTGCAGCCATCGAACGCTCGCTGGAACAATTGAGCGTCCCGCAGCGGGAAGCGCTGAATCCCCCCTTGTGGGAACTCGGGCACATCGGCTGGTTCCAGGAGTTCTGGATCGGCCGCAATCCAATGCGCTTCGCTGGCGCCGCAGCCGACCCGGACGCCCCCAGGCCGACTGGGGTGCGCCCACGCTCAGACGCCTTGTACGACTCCAGCAAGGTGCCGCACGACACGCGCTGGTCGCTCCCATTGCCCGACGCCAGCGCCACGCGCGGCGATCTCGCCGGGCAACTGGAAGGCACGCTCGCCTGGCTTGGCGAGGCTGACGGCAGCGATGCCGCGCTCTACTTCTTCCGGCTCGCGCTGTTCCATGAAGACATGCACCACGAGGCTGCGCTCTACATGGCGCAAGGCCTTGGCCTGGCGATCGACGACGCACGCTGGCAGGAATCCGCTCTGACACACGATGGCCGCGAGCTGCCCTTCGAAGCCGGCCCATGGATGCTTGGCAGCGCAGGGCGGGGCTTCGCTTTTGACAACGAGCTCGTCGGCCACGTCGTCGAACTGTCGGCCACCTGCATCGACAGCCGCGTGGCGCGCTGGGGAGATTTCCTGCCCTTCGTCGAGTCCGGCGGCTATGAAGAGCCCAAGTGGTGGAACGACGCCGGCACAGCCTGGCTGGCCGCGCAGCGCCCGCAAGGACCGCGCTACCTGCGGCGCGACGGGGCCACGTGGGAGCAATGGCGCCACGGCGCGTGGCGCGTGCTGGACCTGAATCACCCCGCCTGCCATCTGAGCGCCCATGAAGCGCAGGCCTGGTGCCGCTGGGCCGGCCGCCGGCTGCCGACCGAGGCCGAATGGGAGCGCGCAGCGGTCGAGCGCCCGGGCGACTTCGCGTGGGGCCAGGTCTGGGAGTGGACCGCCAGCCGCTTCCTGCCCTATCCAGGCTTCGAGCCCCACCCGTACCGCGACTACTCGGCGCCCTGGTTCGGCAGCCGCCAGGTTTTGCGTGGCGCGTCGTTCATGACGCAGCCGCGCGTGCGCCATCCGCGCTACCGGAACTTCTTCATGCCCGAGCGCAACGACGTGCCCGCAGGATTTCGCAGCTGCCGGCTGTAGCATCGACGCATGAACAAGATCCTCAAACACCTTATCGGGCGCCTGCTGACCGCGGCGCTGCTCACGGGCGCCGCGGCATCGTTCGCGCAGCCGGTCTTTCGCGTCACCGCGATTCCCGACGAGTCGCCGACCGAGCTCGCCCGCAAGGCCGCGCCGCTGATGGAGTACCTGGAGGCCAAGCTCGGCACGAAGGTCGAGTTCACGCCCGTCACCGACTACGCGGCGGCCGTCGAGGCCCTGGCCAGCCGCAAGGTCGATCTCGCCTGGTTCGGCGGCTTCACCTTCGTGCAGGCGCAGGTGCGCTCCGGCGGCAAGGCCATCCCCATCGCGCAGCGCGAGGAGGACGAGAAGTTCCGTTCGGTGTTCATCACCAGCGACCTGGCGATCAAGCAGCTTGCCGACCTCAAGGGCAAGGATGTGAGCTTCGGCTCGCAAAGCTCCACCTCGGGCCACCTGATGCCGCGCAGCTTCCTGCTGCAGGCCGGCCTGAACCCCGACAAGGACTTCCGCCGCGTCGCCTACAGCGGTGCGCACGATGCCACCATCGCTGCCGTCGCCGGCGGCAAGGTGCAGGCGGGCGCGCTCAACATCTCGGTGTGGGAGAAGTTCGTCGCCGAAAAGCGCGTCGACCCCGCCAAGGTGATCGCCTTCTACACGACGCCGCCGTACTACGACTACAACTGGACCGTGCACGCCGACATGCCATCGGCAACGCGCGAGAAGCTGACCCAGGCCTTCCTGGCCCTGAGCCGCGACGACCCGGCAGGCAAGGAAATCCTCGAGCTGCAGCGCGCAACCCGCTTCGTGCCGACCAAGGCCGACAACTACAAGGGCATCGAAAGCGCCGCACGCAGCGCAGGTCTTCTGTGAGCCTGCGATGAAGCTGCAGCTCAAGCAGGTCGCCGCGCGCCACCCGGCCTCGCGCCAGGGTAGCGCGCCCGCCCTGCACGGCGTGGACCTGCAGGTGGCCGCCGGCGAGCAGTTGGCGGTGATCGGTCCTTCCGGCGCAGGCAAGACGACGCTGCTGCAGCTGATGGCCTGCGCGCTGCCGCCGGCCGCCGGCGACTTCGCGCTGGGCGAGCACCAACCCTGGCGACTGTCGACCCGGGCGCTGCAGCGCCTGCGTGGCCAGTTGTTCCTGGCACCCCAGGTGCCGCCCCTGCCGCCGCGCCAGCGCGTCGTCACGGCGGTGCTGGCCGGGCGCCTGCCGGCCATGGGCCTGCTGTCCAGCCTGCGTTCGCTGTTCTATCCGATCGACATCCCGGCCGCCTACGAGGCCCTGGCGCGCTTCGACCTGGACGACAAGCTGTTCGAGCGCGTCGATCGGCTGTCCGGCGGCGAACGCCAGCGCGTGGGCCTGGCGCGTGCGCTGCTCGCGCCGGCCCGGCTGTGGCTGGTGGACGAACCCCTGTCCTCGCTGGACCCCGCGCGGGCCCGCCAGGCCCTTGCCACGCTGGTGGCCTGCGCGCGCGAGCGCGGCATCACGCTCGTCGCGAGCCTGCACCAGGTCGATGCGGCGCTGGCCCAGTTCCCGCGCATCGTGGGCCTGCAGGGCGGCAGGATTGCCTTCGACTTGCCGACGGCGGAGGTGACGCAGGCCAGGCTCGAGCAGCTCTACGAGGGCGAGCTGCCCGGTGAGCCTGCAGACCCGAAGGCGAGCGAACTGCTTGCGGCGCCGGCACCGGCGGCCCTGCACTGCCGATGAGCGAACTGGCCCGGCCGCGCCTGCCGCCCGGACCGCCGACGCGCGATCCGGCATGGCTCACGCGCGTCTTCTGGATCGGCGCCGCGCTGGTGCTGCTGTGGCCGCTGCAGGTGGCGACCGAGTTCAAGCCCTGGCAACTCTTCGATGCCAGGAGCAGGGAAGTCACCGCGCAGTTCCTGCGCACGTTCCTGCCGCCGGCGCTGTCGGCGGACTTCCTGGCCCTGGTCGCGCGCGAGACCTGGCGCACCGTGGCCATCGCCACGGCCGGCATGAGCTTCGCACTGGTCATTGCCTTGCCGCTGACGCTGCTGTCGACCCGCGCGCTGTCGGTGTCGGCGCTGCGCGGCCGAATGGCACCCTTGCCCTTCGCGCTGCGGCAGGCCGTTCGCTGGCTGCTGATCGTGCTGCGCAGCGTGCCGGAGCTGGTGTGGGCGCTGGTCTTCGTGCGCGTCGTCGGCCTGGGGCCGACCGCGGGGGTGCTGGCGATCGCGCTCACCTACGGCGGCATGCTCGGCAAGGTCTACGGCGAGATTCTCGAGAGCGGCGAGCGGCATGCCACCGATTCCCTGCTGCGCAACGGCTGCGGGCGCCTGCAGGCCTTCTGCTACGGCCTGTTGCCGCAGAACGCGGGCGAGCTGATCTCCTACACGGTGTACCGCTGGGAATGCGCGATCCGTTCCTCGGTGGTGCTGGGCTTCGTCGGAGCCGGCGGCCTGGGGCAGCAACTCGACAGCTCGATGAAGATGTTCGCCGGCGGCGAAGTGTCGACCATGCTGCTGGTGTTCTTCGCCCTGGTGGCGCTTGCCGACCGCACCAGCACCTGGCTGCGAAAGACCTTGGCATGACGCCGCAGCGCCGCGCGGCCAACCCGCCGTACAAATTGCCGCCGCCGATCTTCGACGCGCGCTGCATGGCCTGCTGGTTCGTGGCCGGCCTCGTGGTGCTGGTGGTGGCCAGCTTCTGGTCGCTGGACCTGCGATGGGCGCAGTTCTTCTCGCTGGAGGCGGCGCGAAACATGGCGCGCTTCCTCGGCGAATTCTTCCCGCCCGACCTGCAGCCGGCTTTCGTGCGGCAGGTGCTTGTGGCCACCTGGGAAACCCTGGCGATGTCGGCCCTTGGAACGCTGCTGGCAGCCGCGATCGGGCTGCTCCTGGCGTTGCCGGCGAGTCGCCTGCACGCCGGTGACGCAGCCTGGGCCCGTGCCCCGACGAGGTTGCTGCTCAACGGGCTGAGGTCCGTGCCGGAACTGGTGTGGGCCGGGCTCCTGCTGATCGCTGCCGGCCTCGGCCCCTTCGCCGGCACGCTGGCCTTGGCGGCGCACACCACGGGCGTGCTGGGCCGGCTGTTCGCCGAGGCGATCGAGAACGCACCCGCCGCACCCGCCGCGGCGCTGCGGACACAGGGAGCGCGCGGCGCTCAGGTGTTCCTGTACGCCACGCTGCCGCAGATCCTGCCGCAACTGGCGAGCTACACCTTGTACCGCTGGGAGAACAACATTCGCGCGGCAGCCGTGCTGGGTGTGGTGGGCGCCGGCGGCCTGGGGCAGGTCCTGTACTTTCACATGGGCCTGTTCCACATGAGCAAGACCGCCACGGTGCTGCTCGCGATGTTGCTGCTCGTCGGCGTGGTGGACGCGTTCAGCTACGGCTTGCGCCGCCTGCTGACGCGCTAGGCGGATTCCGAAGCGATCCAGGCCTCGAAATCGCGAACCCGCTGCGGCGCCGGCCGGTCCGTGCGCCAGGCCATGAAATAGCCGCCTTCGGTCGGTACCTGCAGCTCGAAGGGCGCCACCAGCCGGCCCTGGGCCAGGTCGTCCTGCACGAAGGGGAGGACGGCCATCACTACGCCCAATCCCTCGGCCGCCGCCTGGTAGGCCATGCCGGCGTTCTCGAACTTCAGTCCGCGATTGCCGTCGATGCCTTGCGTACCTGCGGCCGCTAGCCAGGTCGGCCAGTCGTGCGGCCGGTTCAGCGAACACAGCAAGGCATGCCGGGCCAGGTCGGAAGGCGTCTTCAACGGCGGGTCGCGCTGCAGCAGCGCCGGTGCGCAGACCGGCACCAGGGTTTCGCGAAACAGCAGGCGGTAGCCGGGGCCGGTTGGCGGATGGGGTTCCGAATGAATGCTCACGTCCACATCATCGCGGTCGAAGTCGGCGGGCTGGTGCGAGGTGGTGATCTGCACGTCGATCTCCGGGTGTCGTGCGTGAAAGCGCGCGAGCCGCGGAATCAGCCAGCGGATGGCAAAGGTCGGCGGCAGCTTGATGCGCAGCAGGCGCTCGTCCGGGCTTTGCAGCAACTGGCGCGTGCCGTGCTCGATGTGGTCCAGCGCCACCCGCATGCTGGCGAAGTAGGTCTGGCCTGCCGGCGTGAGGCGGATGCCGTGCCGGCCACGATCGAACAGCTTCACCTTGAGCCAGTCTTCCAGGCTCGCGATGTGCCGGCTGACGGCGCCCTGGGTCACGAACAGCTCTTGGGCGGCGCGCGTGAAGTTGCCGCAGCGGGCAGCGGCCTCGAAGGCGCGCAGGGCATTCAACGGCGGCAGGCGGCGTGTCATCAGGGATGAATTTTACTCATGCCTGGCATGCCTTAATTGTCATTGCGGACTTCTGCCATGCAGCAATAGCATCGGCTCCACAAATCCAAGCGAAGGAGACACACGATGATGAAGAAACTGCATGCCGTCTGGATGGCGGCCGCGATCTTCGGCTGGCACGGCGCGGCGCCGGCGCAGGACGCCGCGGCCCACTACCCGAACCAACCCATCAAGCTGATGGTCCCCTGGCCGGCCGGCGGCGGCGTGGACACGACCGCCCGCATCCTGTCGGATCTGATGGGCCAGCGACTCGGCCAGCCCTTCGTGGTCGACAACCGTGGCGGTGCCGGCGGCAACATCGGCACCGAGTTGGCGGCGCGCCAGAAGCCCGATGGCTACAACCTCTTGATGTCCTCGATCAGCCCGAACGCCGTCAACGTCAGCCTGTACGGCAAGCTGGGCTTCGACCCGGTGAAGGACTTCGAGCCCGTCATCTACGTCTCGGCGGTGCCGAACATCCTGGTGGTGCCGGCGGACTCGCCCTTCAAGTCGGTCAAGGACGTGATCGACGCGGCGCGCGCCAACCCCGGCAAGTTCAACTATGGCTCGGCCGGCGTCGGCTCCTCGCAGCATCTGGCTGCGGTGCAGTTCGCCGCGGCCGCCAAGATCGACATCGTGCATGTGCCCTACAAAGGCACGGCGCCGGCGGAAGCCGACCTGGCGGCTGGCCACATCTCGCTGATGCTCGATACCACCACCTGCCTGCCTTTCATCGCGGGTGGCAAGATGCGCGCGCTGGCGGTGGCCTCCAAGGCGCGCAACCCGGCCCTGCCCAATGTGCCGACCTTCGATGAAGCGGGCTTGCCCGGTGTCTACGCTTCCTCCTGGTATGGCGTGTCGGCGCCGGCGGGCACGCCACGCGCCATCATCAACAAGCTCAATGCCGAGGCGAACGCGGTGCTCAAGTCGCCCGAGCTGAAGGCGCGCATGCTGGCCATGGGCGCCGAGATCGGCGGCGGCACGCCCGAGGACTACGGCCGTTTCATGGCCAGCGAAACCAGGCGCTATGCCGAGATCGTCCGCATCTCCGGCGCCAGGCTCGACTGATCTTCCCCGACCTTCCATGCCTCCAGCTCCCGTGCCCACTTCCGCGCCGCGCACCCTGTTCGACAAGCTCTGGGACGACCATGTCGTCATGCAGCGCGACGACGGCCAGAGCCTCTTGTACGTCGATCGCCATCTGGTGCAGGACGGCTCGGCCCCCGCCTTCCAGATGCTGCGCGAGCGAGGCCTTGCGGTACGTCGGCCGGACCGTGCCTTCGCGACGCCCGACCACTACGTGCCCACCTCGAGCCGCGCGCTGGTCGACATCGCCGATGCCGAGAAGCGCGCCATGGCACAGGCGCTGCAGGACGATTGCCACCAGGCCGGCATCCGCTTCTTCGGCCTGGACGATGTGCGCCAGGGCATCGTGCACGTGGTCGGGCCGGAACAGGGGCTGAGCCTGCCGGGCATGCTGCTGGTGTGTGGCGACAGCCACACGGCCACGCATGGTGCGCTGGGCGCGCTGGCCTTCGGCATCGGCGCGTCCGAGGTGGCTCATGTGCTGGCCACGCAGACGCTGTGGCAGCGGCGGCCGCGCAGCCTGCGCGTCAACGTCGAGGGGCGGCTGGCCGAGGGTGTCTCGGCCAAGGACATCATCCTGGCGATCATCGCGATGATCGGCGCGGCCGGCGGGACCGGGCATGTCATCGAGTACGCGGGCGAGGCGGTTCGCGCGCTCTCGATCGAAGGGCGCATGACCTTGTGCAACATGTCCATCGAGGCGGGGGCTCGCGCGGGCATGGTCGCGCCGGATGCGGCAACCTTCGAATGGCTGGCAGGGCGCCCGTATGCGCCCGAGGGCGCGGCGTGGGACGCGGCACTCGCACGCTGGAGCCGCTTGCCGACCGACGAGGGCGCGGTCTTCGACCAGGAAGTGCGCCTGGATGCGGCCACCATTGCGCCCATGGTGACCTGGGGCAACAGCCCGGAGGATGCGTCCCCCATCAGCGGCTTCGTGCCGGACCCCGCGCAGGCCAGCAGTCCGGAGCGGCGCGACGCGCTGGAACGAACGCTCGCCTACATGGACCTCACGCCCGGGCAGGCGCTCGGCGACATTCTGGTGGACCGGGTGTTCATCGGCTCGTGCACCAACGGCCGCATCGAGGACCTGCGCAGCGCCGCCGACGTCGTGCGCGGCAGGCGCGTGGCCGAGGGCGTGGAGGCCTGGGTGGTCCCCGGCTCGGGCCTGGTGAAACGCCAGGCCGAGGCCGAAGGCCTGGACCGCGTGTTCCGCGAGGCCGGCCTGCAGTGGCGCCACGCCGGTTGCTCGATGTGCCTGGGCACCAATGGCGACCAGGTGGCGCCCGGCCAGCGCTGCGCGTCCACCTCGAACCGCAACTTCGTCGGCCGGCAGGGGCCGGGTTCGCGCACGCACCTGATGAGCCCCGCCATGGCGGCGGCAGCAGCTGTCACCGGGCGCCTGGCGGATGTGCGCAGCCTGTTGGCCCGTTGAAGCGAGCAGCCGCAATGAAAGCCTTTACCCGACTCGAAGCCGTGGCCGTGCCGCTGGACCAGGCAAACATCGACACCGACCAGATCGTGCCTGCGCTCTACCTGCAAAAGCCGCGCTCGGACAACTTCGGCAACTACCTCTTCCATGACGTGCGCCGCGATGCAAGCGGCGCACTGCGTTCCGACTTCGTGCTCAACCAGCCGGCCTACGCCAATGCGCAGATGCTGGTGGCCGGGTCCAACTTCGGCTGCGGCTCCTCGCGCGAGCACGCCGTGTGGGCGCTCGGCGATGGCGGATTCCGGGTCGTGATCGCACCGAGCTTCGGCGACATCTTCCATTCGAACGCGCTGAAGAACGGGTTGCTGCCCGTGCGCTTGCCGGCCGCGGCGGTGCAGGAGATGCTGGCGCAATTGGGCGCACAAGTCGGCGCCCGCTTGCGGGTGGACCTGGAGGCGCAACTCGTCGTCGGCCCCGATGGCCGTGCGCATCGCTTCGACATCGACCCCTTCGCCCGCCACTGCCTGCTGGAAGGACTGGACGAGATTGCCTACACCCTGGCCCAGCGCGCGCGCATCGAGGCGTTCGAACGCCGCGTCGAGGCGGCCTGACTTTTCACCCCAACAACCTAGGTTCTGACATGAAGATTGCAGTGATGCCCGGCGATGGAATCGGCCGGGAGGTGACGGCGCAGGCCGTGAAGGTGCTGAAGGCCGTGGTCGGCCACGCCCAACCGCTGGAACTGGCGGAGGCCGCCATCGGGCAGGCCGGCATCGACACGGCGGGCGACCCCTTGCCGGCCGCCACCAGCGAGATCGCGCGCAAGGCGGACGCCATCCTCTTTGGCGCCGCCGGCATGCCCGGCGACGAGGCCATTGCCTTCATGATGCGCCCCGGTGCCAGCCTGCTGCGCCTGCGCCAGCAACTGGGCCTGTTCGCCAACTTCAGGCCGGCCTTCCTGTTCCCCGAACTGATGGGCGCCTCCACCCTGAAGCCGGAGGTGGTGGAAGGGCTGGACCTGATGATCCTGCGCGAGCTGACGGGCGACGTGTATTTCGGCGAGCCGCGCGGCAGCGGCACCAATGCGCGCGGCGAGCGCGAGGCCTTCAACACCATGCGCTACTCCGAGCCGGAGATCGAGCGCATCGCGCACGTGGCCTTTCGCACCGCACGCGCGCGCAACCGGCGCCTGTGCTCCGTGGACAAGGCCAACGTGCTGGAGGTGATGCAGTTGTGGCGCGAAGTGGTCACGCGAGTGGGCGGGGAGTACCCGGACGTGGCGCTCACCCATCTCTTCGTCGACGCCGCGGCCATGCAACTGATGCGCGCGCCCAAGCAGTTCGACGTGATCGTGACCGGCAACATCTTCGGCGACATCCTGTCGGACGCGGCGGCCATGCTCACCGGTTCGATCGGCATGCTGCCCTCGGCCTCGATGGCGGCCGGCAGTTTCGGCCTGTACGAGCCGGTGCATGGCACGGCGCCGGATATCGCGGGAAAGAACCTGGCCAACCCGCTGGCTTCCATCCTGTCGATGGCAATGATGCTGCGCCTGTCCTTCGGGCAAGCGGCCAATGCCGATCGGGTGGAGCATGCGGTGCGCCGCGTGCTGGCCGATGGATTGCGCACGGGCGACATCTTCCAGCCCGGATGCACCCGCGTCGGCACCGAGGAGATGGGCGACGCGGTGCTGAGGGCGCTGGACAAGACCAGCGCCTGAGGACTTTCTACAGCGTCGCTTCCTGCCCCGCGGGCGCGGTGCGCATGGCCAGCGTCTGCAGCCGCGCGTAGAGCCCATCCAGCGTCATGAGTTGCGCGTGGCTGCCTTGCTCGGCGATGTGGCCATGGTCCATCACGACGATGCGGTCCGCATGCTGGATGGTCGACAGGCGGTGCGCCACGATCAAGGTGGTGCGGCCTTGCATCAGGCGCTGCAGGGCTTCCTGCACCAGGCGCTCCGATTCGGTGTCCAGCGCGGAAGTGGCCTCGTCCAGCAGCAGGATCGGCGCGTCCTTGTAGAGCGCCCGCGCAATCGCCAGGCGCTGGCGCTGGCCGCCGGAAAGCTGCGTGGCGTTGTGGCCCAGCACGGTGTCGATGCCCTGGGGCAGCCCCTCCACATGCGCCGACAGGTTGGCGGCCTGCACGCATTGCTCGACCCGGGCGCGGTCGATCTCGGTGCCCAGCGCCACGTTGGCGGCCAGCGTGGCGTTGAGCATCACCACGTCCTGGCTCACCATGGCGAACTGGGCGCGAAGGCTCTTGAGATTCCAGTCGGCAATGTCATGGCCGTCCAGCAGCACCTGCCCGCCGCTGGGCAGCACGAAGCGCGGCAGCAGGTTGATCAGCGTCGTCTTGCCCGAGCCCGAGGGCCCGACCAGCGCCACCACCTCGCCCGGTGCGATCGTGAGGTTGACGCTGTCCAGCGCCCGGGCGCTGTCTTCCCCGCGGTAGTTGACGCGCGCCGAGCGCAGTTCGATGCGGCCCTTGGCGCGTGGCGTCTCGTAGGCGCCCTGGGCCTCAGCCGGCACGGTGTCGACCATGCTCAGGCCTCGCTCCAGCGCCGCCAGTCCGCGCGTGATCGGGTTGGCCATGTCGGAGAGCCGGCGGATCGGCGCGATCAGCATCGCCATGGCCGCGATGTAGGCGACGAAGCCGCCCACCGTCAGCCCCTGGTCGCCGCTTTGCCACAGGGCGATCATCACCACCACCGACAGCGCGACCGAGGCGAGCAACTGCGTGATCGGCGTCATCGCGGCCGAGGCGATGGTGGACTTGACCGCCAGCCGGGTGAGCAGCTCGCTCAGGCCTTCAAAGCGGGTCTGCTGGGTAGCCTCGGCGCCGTGCAGCCGCACCATGCGGTGTGCCAGCACGTTCTCTTCGACCACGTAGGCCAGTTCGTCGGTGGTCTTCTGGCCCAGCTGCGTCAGGTGGTACAGGCGCTTGGAAAAAACCTTCATGACCCAGGCCACGCCCGGCACCATCAGGCCGACGATCAGGGTCAGCTTCCAGTTGAGGTAGATCAGGTAGACCAGCAACGCCACCAGGGTGAAGCCGTCGCGCGACAGGCCCAGCAGCGCCTGCACCAGCAGCATGGAGCCGGTCTGGATCTCATACACGACCGTGTTCGACAGCGCGCTGGCCGACTGGCGCGAGAAGAGGGCGAGCTCCGCGTCCATCACCCGCGCGAACAGCACGCGGCGCAGCCGGTGCATGCCCTCGTTGGCAATGCGCGCCAGCGCGTACTGCGAGACGAACTGCGACATGCCCCGCACCGCGAACAGCGAGATCGCGGCCACCGGCACCATCCACAGCTCGATGCCGCCGGAAAAGCCATGGTCCAGGAGCGGCTTGACCAGCGCCGGCATCAGGGGTTCGGTCAGCGCCGCCATCAGCGCGGCGACCACGCCGACGGTCCACCACTTGCGCGCGGCGCCGAACCAGGTCATCAGGCGGGCCAGGCGGCGGGTTAGGGAGAGGGGCGGGCGCGCGAGCGTGTCGGCGGCGGGGGAAGGCTGCATGGCGGCGGATTCTACGGGGCGGCTACTGTAGGACTCGGCCGCTACATACACAGTTTGTGACGTGTCCTCGGACGCAATGTGTACCATTGAGCCCCTTTCCGGCGGGTGAAACTTTCTGCCCGCAAACCCCTCCGAACTGCATGATCAAGCCGTTGAACGCGTCCCAAACAACTCCTTCTTCATCGTTCCTCAGCCGCCGCGCCCTTGTTGCGGCTCTCGCAGCCTCCCCCGTCGTTCCAGCACTGGCCCAGTTCCGGGTCGAGGTGTCCGGCGTGGGGCTGACGCAGTTGCCGATCGCGCTGGTGCCCTTCAAGGGGCAGGACGCGTCGCCGCAGAAGATATCGGCGATCGTGCAGGCCGACCTGGAGCGCAGCGGGCAGTTTCGCGGGGTCGACGCCTCCGGCCAGCAGCTGGATGAGACGTCGCGGCCCGACCTCAACCTGTGGCGCCAGCGCACGGCCGACTCGCTGGTGGTCGGCAGCGTCTCGCGCCTGGCGGACGGCCGCTTCAGCGTGCAATTCCGCCTCTGGGACGTGGTCAAGGGCCAGGACCTGGGCGGCCAGAGCTACACCGTGCCGCAGGCCGACCTGCGACTGGCCTCGCACCGCATCGCCGACTTCGTCTACGAAAAGCTGACCGGCGAACGCGGCATCTTCTCCACCCGCATCACCTACGTGACCAAGGGCGGCCCGCGCTACGCCCTGTGGGTGGCCGATGCGGACGGCGAGAACGCACAGGCCGCGCTCAACAGCCCGGAGCCGATCATCTCGCCCACCTGGTCGGCCAGTGGCACGCAGCTGGCCTACGTGTCCTTCGAATCGCGCAAGCCCGTGGTCTACGTGCACAGCGTGGCAGGCGGCCAGCGCCGCCTGGTGGCCAACTTCAAGGGCAACAACAGCGCACCGGCCTGGGCGCCGGACGGCAACACCCTGGCCGTGACGCTCAGCCGCGACGGTGGCTC
The DNA here is from genome assembly GCA_035476655.1 of Variovorax sp. GTDB lineage: Bacteria > Pseudomonadota > Gammaproteobacteria > Burkholderiales > Burkholderiaceae_C > Variovorax. The sequence continues at coordinate 7,553 of DATILH010000084.1, read as the reverse complement.
GCAGCTCTACACCATCCCGGCCGCGGGCGGCGAAGCGCGCCGCCTGACGCAGAGCAACAGCATCGACACCGAGCCGACCTTCTCGGCCGACGGCCGCACCATCTACTTCGTGAGCGACCGCGGCGGCGCCCCCCAGATCTACCGCATGGGTGCCAGCGGCGGAAATCCGGAGCGCGTGACCTTCAGCGGCAGCTACAACATTTCCCCCTCCGTCAGCCCCGATGGGCGCTGGCTGGCCTACATCTCGCGTGTTGGGGGGGCCTTCAAGCTGTACGTGATGGACCTGTCCAGCGGCACCGCGAACGCCATCACCGACACCAGCGCCGACGAGAACCCGAGCTTTGCGCCCAACAGCAAGCTGATCGTCTATGCGACGCGGCTGCAGGGGGGAGAGGCGTTGATGACGACAACACTCGATGGAAAGATCAAGGCACGCTTGGCGGGACAGGCGGGAGACATTCGCGAACCGGACTGGGGTCCGTTTCAAAAGCAGTGAATCAATGAATGAAGATTAACCAGAGGAGTTTGATATGTTGAAGAAGACGATCTGTTCGTTGGCCATCCTGGCGCTCGTCGCGGGTTGCTCCAGCACCAAGCTGGAAGACACGCCCGTGACCGATCGCGGCGCCGGTGCCGGCGCGGGCGGCTCGGCCAGCGGCGTGGCCCCGGTGTCGGTCGATCCCAATGCGATGACCGCGGCCGGCCCGGTGGGCGTGGCGCGCATCGTGTATTTCGACTTCGACAGCTACACCATCAAGCCCGAGTTCCAGGCGCTGATCGACGGCCACGCGCGCTTCCTGAAGGCCAGCCCGCAGCGCCGCATCGCCATCGAAGGGCACACCGACGAGCGCGGCGGCCGCGAGTACAACCTGGCGCTGGGCCAGAAGCGTTCCGAAGCCGTGCGCCGCGCGCTCACCTTGCTGGGCGTGAGCGACAACCAGATCGAGGCCGTCAGCTTCGGCAAGGAGAAGCCGGCGGCGCAAGGCACAGGGGAAGACGTTTGGGCGCAGAACCGCCGCGCCGAAATCGTCTACCGTCGATGAACCCCGGGCTTGCCCTGCGGCGCGTGGCGTTCGCCGCAGCCTTCATCAGTGCCGGCACCGGCGCGCAGGCCGCCCTGTTCGAGGACGACGAGGCGCGCCGCGCCATCTTGGACCTGCGCCAGCGCGTGGAAGCCATGCGCGAGCGCTCGACTGAAGAAAACGCGCAACTGCGCCGCAGCATGCTCGAGCTGCAAAACCAGCTCGAAGCCATGCGCGGCGAGATGTCGCGCATGGTCGGCAAGAACGAGGAGCTGACCAAGATCATTGCCGACATGCAGCAGCGTCAGAAGGACGTCGACGAACGCATGAAGAAGAACGAGCCGGCCAAGGTCAGCCTCGACGGCCGCGAGTTCACCGCCGACCCGAAGGAGAAGGCCGACTTCGACGCCGCGCTCGGCATCTTCCGCGCCGGCCAGTTTGCGCAGTCGCAGACCGTCTTTGCCGACTTCGTCAAGCGCTACCCGCAAAGCGGCTACAACCCCTCGGCCCTGTTCTGGCTGGGCAACGCGCAGTACGCCACGCGCAACTACAACGAGGCCATCGCCAACTTCCGCTCCATGCTGTCGCTGGCGCCGGACCATGCGAAGGCGCCCGAGGCGGTGCTGTCGATTGCCAACTGCCAGATCGAGCTGAAGGACATGAAGGGTGCGCGCCGCACGCTGGAAGACCTGACCAAGGCCTATCCGCAGTCTGAAGCCGCGCAGGCCGGCAAGGAACGGCTGGCGCGTATCAAGTAGGCAAGCTGTGCTGACTGCAACAGCCATGCATGCCACGCCGCATCCGGCACCGGATGCCGATGTGGCGCGGCGCTTTTCCGGGCTGGAGCGCCTCTACGGCGTGGACGGCGCGGCGCGGGTGCGCGCAGCGCATGTGCTGGTGGTGGGGATCGGCGGCGTCGGCTCCTGGAGCGCCGAGGCGCTGGCGCGCAGCGGCGTGGGCCGGCTGACCTTGATCGACCTGGACCATGTGGCCGAGTCGAACATCAACCGGCAGATTCACGCGCTGGAATCCACCATCGGCCAGGCCAAGGTGCTGGCGATGCAAGAGCGCATCGCGCAGATCAACCCCGAGTGCCGCGTTACTGCCATCGACGAATTCGTCGAGCCGGACAACTGGTTGCAATTGCTGGACAGCGCCCGCCAAGGCGGGGGAGAGGTCACGGCGGTGATCGACTGCTGCGACCAACTCAAGGCCAAGCTGATGCTTGCGCAATGGGCGCGCGAGACCAAGGCGCGCTTCATCACCGTGGGCGCCGCCGGCGGCAAGCGACAGGCGCACAAGGTCGACATCGACGACCTGGCGCAGGTCACGCACGACCCCTTGCTGGCGCAACTGCGCCAGCGGCTGCGCAAGACGCACGGCGCGCCACGCGAAGGCCGCAAGATCGGCGTGGCCTGTGTGTTCAGCCGCGAGAGCGTGGCGCCGCCGGATGCCTCCTGCGCCATCGAAGACGCGGACGGCACGCTCAACTGCCACGGCTACGGATCGGTCGTGGCCGTGACCGCCACCTTCGGACAGTGCGCCGCCGGGTGGGCGATCGACGAAATCGCCCGCAGCAGCAAGCTATAATTTCGGGCTTTGCCGCATCCAGCGCGGCAAGAGAAGCGAAAGAGCGTGGGACGTTAGCTCAGTTGGTAGAGCAGCGGACTTTTAATCCGTTGGTCACTGGTTCGAATCCAGTACGTCCTACCACCGCCAAACCCTAAGCGAAGCCGCAGAAAGCATTCTCGAGCCGAGCTATGAGACGGGTAGGGCGGCGCGCTCGTGAGCTGCCTGGCCCAGCACGCGCCGGACGACCGCGGTCATTTCATCTGCTATCTGAGCCGGCAGCACATGCCGGCAAGCAGATCCGCGCGCTCGACTTCCACTGCCTCAGCAGCTTCCAGATTGGTGAACATCCGGCAACGCCGTGATCCCCTCTGCGTGCCTACCGCATCGGCCGGTGCAAACCTAGGATTTGGGTGTCAGCAATGACCTGACGCACACATCCACAGTCGATGGCGTCGCGCTCGAGCCGGCGGAATGATCAGCTTTCCCTCGATCGCGGCGCTCTGCGCTGCCCTGTTGCTGTCCTCTGACCCCCCCAAGCCGAAAGGAGCACCTTCATGTCCATGGTTCAGCAAGCGGCCGCCGCGAAGTGGCGATACACCATCCTGAGCGAAGTGGCAGATGCGCTCCAGGCCGCGGACAGCGGCGTCAGGAGCATCGAAGCGGTCATCGCCAAGACCGATCTCAGCGTCCAGGAGATCGCCGACGCCTTCGGCAGCAACGACGGCCTCGTCATTGCCCTGGCGGAGATGCTCGCAGCCTCGATGCTGGAGCCGCTCGAGGGTTCCACGACGGCGGCGTCCTTCCGGCCGAAGCTCATTGCGTTCGGCCATCGAGTCACGAACGAGCACTCGGCCTCGCAGCTCAAGAACCTCTATCGAATCGCGCTCACCGAAGTCATCCGCAATACCGGCATCGGCCCTGACTTCTACAAGCACGGCCCAGGCTTGTTGAGGGACGAACTGGCCCGCTTCTTCGAGGCTGCCCGGTCGGCCGGCATCGTTGGGGAAGAAGACAGCCACTACCTGGCCAGTCACCTCCTGGCGCTGCTCAAGGCCAGCTTCGATCTTTCCGACACCTTTCCTTCCGACGGGTCGAAGCACTCGTCTCATGAACGGGGCGACGTCTCGCAGATCATCGACCTGTTCTGTGCCGGCATTCACACAGGAGCCGAAAATGCGCATGTCGTTCACTAGGATCATCAAGGCCTTGGCGTCGAACACGGACCCCGTTCCGCGCGGAACCACCGATGGTCGTTCGCACGTCCCCGGCGTCCCGGACGAACTGGCGATGGAGATCGACGCCGACGGCTCGCCGATCACGGTCCATGAAGGCCATTGGTACGTCTGCTTCGTCCCTGGACTGCAACGGCAATGGTGGCATCGCTTCACCAATGCCAAGCACAAGCACGTCTTCGCGATGCGCCTCGTCGACGACGACACATGGCTCCTCCTCGAGCCGTGGTGGACACGGATGATGGTCAACGTCCTGACGCTCGACGAAGCCATCAAGTTCCTGCGCTGGGGTGCCGTGGGCAACATTCTCAAGGTGCGCGAGGCGATTCCGGGACAAGGCAGCCAGGCGCGCGGCTGGTCCAATTGCGCGGTGCTGGTTTCCCTTCTGCTCGGCCGGTCCTACTGGACGTGGACTCCCCACGGGCTCTATCGGCGACTCATGGCCGAACCCGGCACAGAGGCGGTCGACCTGTCGCAGTTCCTGTGCGAGCATTTCGAGCGCGTGGCCAGCAAGAACGCCGACAAGGCCCTGAAGCTGCTCCCAAGGCGAAGCGACGAGCCGCTGGAAGAAGTCCTGCTGGGTCTTGGAACCAGCGTCATGAGCGCCATGATGTCTTCGTCGGCGATCAGCCTGTACAAGGCGGCGGTGTCCGATTCCAACCGATTCAAGGACGCTGCGGCCGCCTACTGGACCTTCGGGCCGCAGCGGGCGATCGATCGCGTCTGCGAAGTGCTGGAAGATGCAAAGCGCCGCGGCGAAGTCAACTTCCAAGATTGCGCACTTGCCGCACGCCAGTTCGTCGCCATGCTCCGGGGGGGACTGCTGTTGGAGATCGTCTTCGGATTGCGAGCTTCGCCCAATCCGGTCGAGATTCACGTCCATGCAATGTCCGTCGTGGCATTGTTTCTGCGCGGAGCCTGTCCGACCGGCAGATCGCAGGTCTTGCGCGTCGCGAACGATGGACGACGCTCCGTTGCCGCAGCGGTGTAGTCAGCCTCGGGCGGTCGCTGGCGGACTTCCACGGCGGATTGCGCCGCCGCATTGATGCCTCCAGTTCACCAGACCGACGAGCGACTGCTACCTACCGCCGGGAAGTCGACTTACCTAGCATCTGGCGCTCCGTGCGCCATGCCCATCAACCGCTGAGAGGAGTTTTATGCGTTTCCAAGCAATTGCCGCTGCGACCTGCACGGCCACCGGGGAGCAAACATGCCGATGCCAATGACACCGCGCGCCTCGGAGCGCTCTCCCGACACGATCGTTCTGGTCCACGGCTTCTGGGTGACGCCGCGCAGCTGGGAGCACTGGATCGCGCACTACGAGGCGAAGGGCTACCGCGTCCTCGCCCCCGCATACCCCGGTTTCGAGGTCGAGGTCGAGGCGCTCAACGCCGATCCAACGCCGATCGAGCGGCTCACAGTCCCGGCGGTCATCTCGCATCTGGAGACTATCGTCGGGAGGCTCGACAGCCCTCCGATCCTGATGGGCCACTCGGCCGGCGGCACGTTCGTGCAGATCCTGCTCGACCGCGGCTTCGGCGTTGCGGGCGTGACGTTCAACTCCGCGCCGACCGAGGGCGTCCTCGTCGCGCCGTGGTCGCAGATCAGGGCGACGTTCCCTGTGCTCAAGAGTCAGGCGAACCGGCACCGCGCGGTCGGGCTGACGTACGACCAATGGCGCTACACCTTCACCAACACCTTCACCGAGGCCGACTCGCGTGCAACGTACAAGCGATACCACGTGCCCGCGTCGGGCGGCCTTGTATGGGACAGCGTGCTCGCGAACCTCACGCCCGGGCCGCAGGAGACCTGGGTCAACTACCGCAACGCGGCTCGGCGCCCGCTGCTGTTCATCTCCGGCGGTGAGGACCACTTGATGCCGCCAGTCGTGCAGCACTCGAACGCGGCGAAGTACAGGGCGGAGACGCTCACTGAGGTGAAGGTGTTCGAGGGGCGCTCTCACCTGCTCCCCGCGCAGCGCGGCTGGGAGGAGATCGCCGACTACGCGCTCTCATGGGCCGAGCGGCACGTGGTCTCGCTCGCCGAAGGCGGCGCCTAGTCAAGAAGGAACCGTTCAATGAGCCCGCTCAATCTCGACGAAGTGCCGCCTACCATGCGCGAGGAGGTTCGGGGCCTGCGCGACACCGAAGCAGGGCGATTCGTACTCCGCCTGCACTCGGAAGAGCGCGTCCGCGCTCCGCGCGGTGCCAGAAAGCCTTCTCAGGTCTTCGCCGACTTCTTCGGCGCCCTACTCGCGGCCTGCAGGGCCGCCGCCTGCGCGGCGTGCTTCTCGGCACGCGAGGGCCTGTGGGCCTTGCCAGCCTTGGCTGCCTTGGGCTCCTTGGGTTCCTTTTTCTCCTTGGGCTTCTCTTTGGCCAGCGGGTGGTGCGTCCTCACCAGCTTGTCGACGGCCTTCGCCCTCGGCTGCTGCGCTTGCGCTTGGCGCCTGGCACGCTCCTCCTTGAGCAGGCGGCGCTCCTCGGCCAGCGTCTGTTCAGCTTCGGACGGCTCATGGTCCGCCCCCAGCGCGTGGACGCGGTCCATCGTCGCCTTGTGAAGCAGCGCGCCGTTCCTCGCGATGCGGCGGGTCAGCGATGCGATGCGAATGGGCATGTTGCGATCCTCCTGGTGGGTGGAGGACCAATGTAGGCCGGCCTCCGCGTCCTGCCAACCGATTTGTGCGGCTTCGCCCCTGCTGCAGTGCATTTTCGCTGTCGGAGAAGCGACTGTCGCCTATACCCGCCTCTGGCCGACTCCCGAAATCCAAGCGCAACTTCGGACGTTCACCAGCTGAACGAAGCCCGGCACCACGGGGCTGGGTAACATCCGCCAATCCCAGTTGTCGCTTGCCAGCCCCGAATGAGTGCCGCAGATTTCCTCTTAGCCCCCGAAGTGCAAAAGCTCCTGAAGGTCGTGTTCGCAGAACCCAGCAAGCAGTTCTCAGCCGAAACGCTTGCGAGGAAGACAAAGCTTGACGCTGGCGACGTCGCGCGGACTCAGGAGCACCTCATCAAGAGCGGCATCTTGAATCAACACCAGGCCAAAAGCGACGAGGCGCAAGCCGTCAGCGCGAACACCTCGTTTGTCTTCTACAAGGAACTGAGGAGCATTGCGCTCAAGTCGTTCGCTGCAGCCGAGCCCATTCGCGCGATGCTGCGTTCAAAGTTCAAGTCGTCGGTGTTGCACGCCTTCGTGCTCGGAGAAGACATGGAGGCCATTGTGGAACTGCTCGTCGTACACGGTCAGCTTGTCCCAGATGAATTGGAAATGTCGGCGGCGTGTCAAAAACTCTCGGCGTCCATCGGCCGGCACCTCAGGGTGCATGTGATTTCCAGTATCAAGTACGCTGCACTCACGGTGCAAGACCACCTCGGCGCGAAGCTAGCCGGTGCCTCCGCGATTGAAATCATCGCCGCAGGGGATACGAAGGCGAAACCGCCAGCCGAGCGCGAGGGCCTTCTGCAGAGTGCCAGGAAGAAATTGGCGGGCCTGACCAGGTAGCTGCCACGACGCCTCGCGGCAATGATGGAGAGTGGGGCGCGCATCGCGCTCGGTCAGGTATGCTTTGTGGAGCGATCCGACAAGCTATTCAATCGCCTTGGCCATGTCCTCGACCACCTTCTTGGCGTCGCCGAAGACCATCATGGTCTTGTCCATGTAGAACAGCTCGTTGTCCAGCCCCGCGTAGCCCGCGGCCATGCTTCGCTTGTTCACGATCACCGTCTTG
>DATILH010000083.1:0-2156 GCA_035476655.1 Variovorax sp. | reverse complement strand
CCGGGGCAGCAGGTCGGGCCGGCGCTCTTTCCCGGCCTGATCGCGGCGGGCCTGTGCGTCTGCGGCACATTGCTGATGCTGCGCGGCTGGCGCGACCGCGCGGTCGCCCATTGGCTGCGCGTGGGCGACTGGGCGCGCTCGCCGCGCCACGTGCTGGGCCTGGTCGCGGTGATCGGCGGCGTGCTGTTCTACATGCTGGCGGCGCAGGCGCTGGGCTTCCTGATCTGCGCGGCCATCGTGCTGGCCGTGCTGATGCTGGTGCTTGGCGTGCGGCCGGGGCGCGCCGTCCTGATCGCGCTGGTGGCGACGCTCGTCATCCACTTCGCCTTCTACAAGCTGCTGCGCGTGCCGCTGCCCTGGGGCGTGCTCACACCCTATGCGTGGTAGCGCATGACAGCCGCCGCACTCGCGCAAGCCTTCGCGATGGTGTTCGATCCCACCACCATCGTGGTGATGATCATCGCCTCGCTCTACGGGCTCTTCGTCGGCGCCGTGCCGGGCCTGTCGGCCACCATGGCGGTGGCGCTGCTGGTGCCCGTCACCTTCTTCATGGCGCCGATCCCGGCGATCGCGGCGATGGTCACCGCCACCGCCATGGCGATCTTCTCGGGCGACATTCCCGGCTGCCTGCTGCGCATTCCGGGCACGCCAGCCTCGGCCGCCTACACCGACGAAGCCTTCGCCATGACGCGCAAGGGCCAGGCCGAGGTGGCGCTGGGCGCAGGTCTGGTGTTCTCGGCGGTGGGCGGCTTGTTCGGCACCGCGGTGCTGATCGTGGCTTCTCCGGCGCTGGCCGAATTCGCGCTCAATTTCAGTTCCTTCGAGTACTTCTGGCTGGTGCTGCTGGGTCTGACCTGCGCCGTCTTCATCACTTCCGATCGGCCGCTCAAGGGCCTGGTCACCTTGCTGCTGGGCCTCCTGGTGGCCTGCGTCGGCCTGGGCAACCCGGCCGGCTTTCCGCGCTTCACCTTCGGCAATACCGAGATGACCGGCGGCATCGGCATGATCCCGATGATGATCGGCATGTTCGCCATCTCCGAGGTGATCCGCTACGCCGTCGACACATTGCCGCCGGGCGAACTGGTGGTGGAGAAGGTGGGCGGCGTGCTCAAGGGCCAGTGGGCGCTGGCCAAGAAGTACCCGGTGCAGATCCTGCGCGGCAGCACCCTGGGCACGGCGGTGGGCGCGCTGCCCGGCGCGGGTGCCGACATCGCGGCCTGGATGTCCTACGCGATGAGCAAGAAGTTCTCGAAGGAGCCCGAGAAGTTCGGCACCGGCCATGTGGAGGGCATCGTCGAGTCGGGCTCGGCCAACAACAGTGCGCTGGCCGGGGCCTGGATTCCGGCCCTGGTGTTCGGCATTCCGGGCGACTCGATCACCGCCATCGTGATCGGCGTTCTCTACATGAAGAACCTGAACCCCGGGCCCACGCTCTTCACCACCAACCCGCAGAACATCTACGCGGTGTTCATGCTCTTCATCATCGCCAACATCATCATGATTCCGCTGGGCATCCTGTGCATCAAGGTGGCCAAGCGCATCCTGAAGGTGCCGCGCAACGTGCTGATGCCGATCATCCTGCTGTTCTGCATCGTCGGCACCTTCGCCATCAACAACTCGACGTTCGACATCGGCGTCATGCTCACGGCCGGCGTGCTGGCCTGGCTCCTGGAGGAGAACGGCTTTCCGATCGCGCCGGCCATCCTCGGGGTGGTGCTGGGCGGCATGCTGGAAGAGAACTTCATCACCTCGATGATCAAGTCCGACGGCAGCCTGCTGGCCTTTGCCACCCGGCCGATCGCCAGTGGACTGGCTGTGGTGACCCTGCTGGTCTGGTTCACGCCGCTGGTGCGCGCGCTGCTGCGCCGGCGGCGTGCCGTGGCCGCCTGAAACCCGACTTTGCCGGCTTGCGCCGGCTTCGTTGGACAATGCGGGTCCGAAAGAGAGACCCGCCATGCAATTCGCCTCCCGCCTCGACAACGTCGAAACCTCCGCCATCCGCGAACTCTTCAAGCTCCTGGGCAAGCCCGGCATTATCAGTTTTGCTGGCGGATTCCCCGACAGCGCCATGTTCGACGTCGAGGGCCTGCAGGAAGCCAGCAGCCGCGCCTTGGCCGAAGAGCCGGGCGCTGCCCTGCAATACGGCGCCACCGAGG
>DATILH010000082.1:0-20133 GCA_035476655.1 Variovorax sp. | reverse complement strand
CGGGGCAGCCTTCGTCGGGCTGGGCTCGGACACCGGCGGGTCGATCCGCATCCCGGCCGCCCTCAACGGCATCGTCGGCTTCAAGAACACCGCGCGACTGGTGTCCACCCGGGGCGCGCTCCCGCTGTCGACCACGCTGGATACGGTCTGCGCCGCGACGCGATCGGTGCGCGACGCCGTCGCCGTGCACGAGATACTGGCGGCGCGCCGCACGGCGCCCGGCCCGGCGAGCTTGCGGAACTGCCGCTTCGCAGTGGTGCGCGAGTTGTTCCAGGATGACCTCGAGCCGGCCGTGTCCGCCGCTTTCGAGGGCGCGCTGCGCGCGCTGCGCGACGCCGGCGCCCGTATCGAGGAAATCAGCCTTGCGCCCCTGGCCGACCTGCCGGCCATCAACGCCACCGGAGGCTTTTCCGCCGCCGAAAGCTACGCCTGGCATCGCCTGCTGCTCGAGCGCAGCATTGCCGGCTACGACCCGCGCGTGGCGCAGCGCATCCTCAAGGGCGCGGCCATGAAGGCCTTCGAGTACATCGAACTGGTCCAAGCGCGCGCCGACTGGATCACCCGCATGGAGGCCGCCCTGGCCGCCTTCGACGCGGTGCTTTCGCCCACCGTGCCCCTCACCGCCCCGCCAATCGCCAGCGTGTCGCCAGGGGCCGAGCGCGACGAGGCCTTCTTCAAGCTCAACGCCCTGCTGCTGCGCAACCCCTCGGTCGTCAACATGCTGGACGGCTGCGCCATCTCCCTGCCCTGCCACGCGCCCGGCAGCTTGCCGGTCGGCCTCATGATCTGGCATGCGGCCCTGCGCGACGACCAGGTGCTGGGCATTGCCTTGCTGGCCGAGAAGTTGCTGGGCCGCTAGCCAAGCGCACGCACGGGCCTTGCGCTCGTCTATGCTCGCAGGCCTTCACCCGCGGGCGACCAGGCTCGCAGTCTCAGTCAAGCAAAGCACCAATGAAAATCGCGATCGTGGGCGCCGGCATCATCGGCGTCACCACCGCCTGGGAATTGACGGCCGACGGCCATGAGGTCGCCGTGTTCGAGCGCCACAACTCCGCCGCAGAAGAATCCAGTTTCGCCAACGCCGGCGTCGTGGCGCCCGGCTATGTCACGCCATGGGCCGCGCCCGGGATGCGCGCCAAGGCCTTGCGCTCCCTGTTCTCCACCCATGGCGCCGTCAAGCTGCGCTGGCCGCTGGGCCTGCGCGACCTGCGTTGGATGGCGCGCTTCCAGCGCGCCTGCACCTTGGAGGCCTATCTGCACAACCGCGCCCGCATGCAACGCCTGGCCTTCTACAGCCGGCTGCGCCTGCACGACATCACGGCCGAGCGCGAACTCGAGTACGACCGCAGCGACGGCTACATGGTGCTGCTGCGCGGCAAGCGCGAACGCAAGCTGGTCGCCGCCGGGCTGGAGGTGCTGCGCGCCGCCGGCACCAAGTTCCGCGAAGTCGACGCCGACGAGGCACGCCAGATCGAGCCTGCCCTGAACGCCGACACCGAGCTGGCCGGCGCCGTCGTCCTGCCGGAGGACGAGGTCGGCAATTGCCGCCAGTTCGCCCTTCTGCTCAAGCGCGAAGCCGAGTCGCTGGGTGCGCAGTTCCATTTCGGCTGCGACATCGCGCCCCTGAACCGCGCAGCGCCGCGCTCGCTGACGCTGGCCGGCGGCTCGCCGGCGCTCGATTTCGACGCGGTCGTGGTCTGCGCCGGCCTGGGATCGGCCGAGATGCTGCGGCCCTTGGGCGTGGACATTCCGCTGGTGCCGGTCTACGGCCATTCGATCAGCGCGCACATCCGCGAATCGCTGCACGCGCCGCGCAGCGCCGTCATGGATGAACGCTACAAGGTGGCGATCTCGCGCCTGGGCATGCGCGTGCGCGTGGCCGGCGGCGCCGAACTGGGCGGCGCAGCAGACCGCATCCACCCGGCTTCGCTGAAAACGCTGTACAAGGTGCTGCAGGACTGGTTTCCGGGCGCGGTGACGCTCAAGTCGGGGGTGCAGCAATGGAAGGGCGCACGCCCCATGCTGCCCGACGGGCCGCCGGTGATCGGACCCAGCGGCGTGCCGGGCGTCTGGCTCAACCTGGGCCACGGGTCGAGCGGCTGGGCCCTGTCCTGCGGCAGCGCTCGCGTGCTGGCCGACCTGGTGGCCGGCCAGGACCCAGGCATCGACCTCGAGGGCCTGGGCGTCGAACGCCTGCTCGTGGACTGATTCCAACCGCTTCGCAATCGAGGCCCGCCATGCAGCGCATCACCGCCCAAAGCCAGCATGATTTGTTCGACGTGGCCGCCAGTCGACGCATCGAGCAGGCCGCCGCCGCGCACCTGCCGGCCCACACGCTGATGCGGCGCGCCGGCGCGGCAGTGGCGCGCCTGGCGGCGGCCCTGGCGCCGCATGCGCGCACGATCTGGATCGCCTGCGGCCCCGGCAACAACGGGGGTGATGGGTTCGAGGCGGCAGTGCAATTGCAGTTGCGCGGCTTCGAACCGATCGTGAGCTTCCCCGGCGACGCGGCGCGCCTGCCCGCCGATGCGCAGGATGCCCTGCAGCGCGCCCGCGCCGCGAGCGTGCATATCGGCTCGCAGGCGCCTGGTCATTTCGACTTGGCCGTGGACGCGCTTCTGGGCCTCGGCGCCACGCGCGCGCCCTCCGGCGAGATGGCGCAATGGCTGGCACGGATGTACGGCGGTGGCGCGCCGGTGCTGAGCGTCGACCTGCCTTCGGGCCTCCATGCGGACACCGGCATGGCAAATTTCGACTTCGGCCATGGCGCGGCGCGCCACTGCCTCAGCCTGCTCACCCTCAAGCCAGGCCTGTTCACCGCGCAAGGCCGGGACGCTGCCGGGGAAGTCTGGTTCGACGACCTGGGCTGCGCGCCGGGCGATGAAGCCGCCGCCGCGCGCATGAACTGGGCGCCAGAGCCCTCCTCACGCGCACATGCCTCTCACAAAGGGAGCTACGGCGACGTGGCTGTGCTTGGTGGCGCGCCCGGCATGGCCGGCGCCGCCCTGCTGGCCGCCTTTGCCGCGCTGCATGGCGGCGCCGGGCGCGTGTTCATCGGAATGCTCGACAAGGCGCAGCCGGCGCTCTCGCCGACGCACCCCGAACTGATGTTTCGCGATGCCGATGCGCTCGACCTCAGCCAAGCCACGACTGTCTGCGGTTGCGGCGGTGGCTCGGCGGTGCGTGCGTTGTTGCCGCGTGTGCTGTCCACCGCGCCGCGCGCCGTCCTCGATGCCGACGGGCTCAACGCCATCGCCGCCGACAGCGCGCTGCACCAGTTACTGGCCGCACGCGGACGGCGCGGCTGGCAGACCGTACTCACGCCGCATCCGCTGGAAGCCGCTCGCCTGCTGGGCAGCAGCACCGAAGCGATTCAGTCAGACCGGCTTGCCGCGGCCCGTGCGCTGGCCGAGCGATTCCATGCAGTGGTGGTGCTCAAGGGCTCGGGCTCGATCATTGCCGCGCCCGCTGCAGTGCCCTTCATCAACCTGAGCGGGAATGCGCGGCTTGCGAGCGCCGGCACGGGCGATGTGCTGGCCGGCATGGTCGGCGCCGCGCTGGCCGGCGGTCAGGATGCGTTGTCAGCGGCGCGCGGCGCAGTATGGCGCCACGGTGCCTTGGCCGATGCCTGGCCGCAGAACCGGCCGCTCACGGCCGGCGCACTCGCCGAGCACTGAAGGGTTCAGCCGCGCCCTACAAAAGGCATCTTGGTGGCCATCACGGTGTGAAACAGCACATTGGCCTCCAGCGGCAGATTGGCCATGTAGAGCACCGACTGGCCGACGATCGCAACGTCGATCAGCGGCTCGATCGCCAGCTCGCCATTGGCCTGCGGCACGCCCTTGGCCATGCGCGCTGCCAGTTCGGTCATCGCGTTGCCCACATCGATCTGCCCGACGGCGATGTCGTACTTGCGTCCGTCCAGCGAGGCCGTCTTGGTCAGGCCCTGCACGGCATGCTTGGTAGCGGTGTAGGCCGGTGAATTGGGGCGTGGTGCGCTCGCCGAGATCGAGCCGTTGTTGATGATGCGGCCGCCGCGCGGGCTCTGCGCCTTCATCGTGCGAAAGGCCTGCTGGATGCAATAGAACATCCCGTTGAGGTTGATGTCGACCACGCCCTTCCATTGCTCGGCAGTCCAGTCCTCGAAAGGCCCTGGCGGGTTGCCGACACCGGCGTTGTTGAACAGCAGGTCGACCCGGCCGAACTTCGCCACAGTGGCAGCGAAGAGCGCTTCGACCGAGGCCGGGTCGGCCACATTGGTCGGCACCGCCAGCGCACGGGCGCCCGCACCCGATTCCTTCGCCACGGCCTCCAGCGGCTCGGCGCGCCGCCCGGCCAGCGCGACGCTCCAGCCATCGGCCAGCAGGGCCAGCGCCGCTGCACGGCCGATGCCGGTACCGGCGCCGGTCACGATGGCAATGCGGCTCTTCGACGTTGCTTCACTCATCTCCATGGCTCTCCTTCTTATCGGCGCGCGGTGCGCCCTTTGCTTTTCATCTTGTTGGCGGCCTTCTTGACGGCGGTGCGCAAGGCCTGGATCGGCGATTGTCCCGACGAGCGCGAGGCCTCGCTCTTCTTGCGCCCCGAGCGCTTGTCGGCCGCCTTGGTCGGCACGCCGGTGGGCGCGGAAAGGCCCTTGTCCTTCATGGCGCGGTTGGTCAGTTCCTCGCCTTCGCGCACCAGGCGGAAGTCGATCTTGCGTCCATCCAGGTCGACGCGGCTCACCTGCACCCGCACCCGCGAGCCGATGGCGTAGCGGATGCCGGTGCGCTCGCCGCGCAACTCCTGCCGGGCCTCGTCGAACTTGAAGTACTCGCCGCCCAGCTCGGTGATGTGCACCAGGCCCTCGACGTACATCGCGTCCAGCGTGACGAAGATGCCGAAGGTAGTGGCGGCCGTGACGACGCCGCCGTATTCCTCGCCCAGGTGCTCGCGCATGTACTTGCACTTGAGCCAGGCCTCGACGTCGCGGCTGGCCTCGTCGGCGCGCCGTTCGTTGGCGCTGCAGTGCAGGCCGGCGGCTTCCCAGGCCAGCACTTCCTTGCTGGGGGCGGCGGTCGCCTTCTGCGGCTTGCTGGTCGGCGCCTTCACGCGCGAGGCGAGACGCTTGGCCAGCTTGGCATGGGCCTCGCCCGGCGTCGGCAGCATCGGCAACTGGTACTTGGTCTTGCCCAGGATGGCCTTGATCACGCGGTGCACCAGCAGATCGGGGTAGCGCCGGATCGGGCTGGTGAAGTGGGTGTAGGCCTCGTAGGCCAGGCCGAAGTGGCCGCTGTTGATCGGCGTGTAGATCGCCTGCTGCATGGAACGCAGCAGCATGGTGTGGATCTGCTGCGCGTCGGGCCGGTCCTTGGTGGCTTCGGCCACCGCCTGGAACTCGGCCGGCCGCGGGTCGTCGCTGATCGACATGCCCACGCCCATGGCCTTCAGGTAGTTGCGCAGGATCTCCTTCTTCTCCGGCGTGGGGCCTTCGTGCACGCGGAACAGGCCCGGGTGCTTGCCCTCGGCGATGAAGTCGGCGCTGCAGACGTTGGCCGCCAGCATGGCCTCTTCGATCAGGCGGTGCGCCTCGTTGCGCACGCGCGGCACGATCTTCTCGATGCGGCCGACCTCGTCGCAGATGATCTGCGTCTCCGTGGTTTCAAAGTCCACCGCGCCGCGCACCGAGCGCGCCTTCAAGAGCGCGCGATACACGTCGTGCAGGTTGATCAGGTCCTTGACCCGGTCCTTGCGCTTGGCCGCTTCGGGCCCGCGCGTGTTGCCCAGGATCGCCGCCACCTCGGTGTAGGTGAAGCGGGCATGGCTGAACATCACCGCAGGATAGAACTGGTAGGCGTAGATCTCGCCGGTGCCCGTAACGAGCATGTCGCACACCATGCACAGGCGCTCCACCTCGGGGTTGAGCGAGCACAGGCCGTTGGAGAGCTTCTCCGGCAGCATCGGGATCACGCGGCGCGGGAAGTAGACGCTGGTGGCACGGTCGTAGGCATCGATGTCGATGGCGCTGCCGGTCTGCACGTAGTGGCTGACGTCGGCGATGGCGACCAGCAGGCGCCAGCCCTTGGCGCGGCCGACCTTGGCCGGCTCGCAATAGACAGCGTCGTCGAAGTCGCGCGCATCCTCGCCGTCGATGGTGACCAGGGGAATGTCGGTGAGGTCGACGCGCGAGCGCTTGTCGGTGGGGCGGACCTTGTCGGGCAGTGCCTTGGCCTCGGCCAGGCAGGCTTCGGAAAACTCGTGCGGCACGCCGTACTTGCGCACCGCGATCTCGATCTCCATGCCGGGGTCGTCGATCTCGCCCAGCACTTCCTTCACGCGCCCCACCGGCTGGCCGAACAGCGCCGGCGGCTCGGTCAGTTGCACCACCACGACCTGACCGACCTTGGCCGGGCCGGTGGCGCCCTTTGGGATCAGTACGTCCTGGCCGTAGCGCTTGTCCTCGGGCGCGACCAGCCAGATGCCACCTTCATGCAGCAGTCGGCCGATGATCGGCTGCTCGGGCCGCTCGACGATCTCGACCACGCGGCCTTCGGGACGACCGCGCCGATCCTGCCGCACCACGCGCGCCTTGACGCGGTCCTTGTGCAGCACCGCGCGCATCTCGTTGGGCGGCAGGTAGATGTCGGCTTCGCCATCTTCACGCACCACGAAACCGTGTCCATCGCGATGGCCCTGGACAATTCCTTCAACTTCTTCCGGCAAGACGCCGGAGTGACCTAAATTTTTGATATGATTCCTCTCGTTCCTGAAATACACAACGCGTTGCAGGGCTGACCAACAGGTTAACTCAGCAGCGCGCGGGCCCAGATGGCGGAATTGGTAGACGCACTAGTTTCAGGTACTAGCGAGTAACATCGTGGAGGTTCGAGTCCTCTTCTGGGCACCACCAAACAAGATCCCCTGCAAATGAGAGTTTGCAGGGGATTTTTGTTTTGCTGGGCTGCCGGCATGAACTGATGAGTGCGTCTTGATGATTCTGGGTCTTCGAGGGTCTCTGAGGACCCTCGCGCCGCAACCATCATGACACAGCGCGAGCTCAGATCGGCAACGCAATGAGGTCGTGGCCCTGGGTATCGACCACGCGAGCCCGCGTGAATTCGCCCACCTTGAGTTGCTTGCTGATCTTCTCGGGCGGCAACAGCCGCACGATGCCGTCGATCTCGGGCGCGTCTGCGTAGCAGCGCCCCACCCCGCCCTTGCGGCCCAGGGCAGGCGCGGAGTCGACCAGCACCTGCATCGTCGCGCCGATGCGGCGGCGCAGACGGGCGGTCGACACCTCTTCGGCCACTTGCATGAAGCGCGAACGGCGCGCCTCGCGCTCGGCCTCCGGCAGCATGCCGGGGATCTCGTTGGCGGTGGCGCCTTCCACAGGGCTGTAGGCGAAGCAGCCGGCACGGTCGATCTCGGCGGTGCGGATGAAGTCCAGCAGGTGCTCGAACTCTTCTTCCGTCTCGCCGGGGAAGCCGGCGATGAAGGTGCTGCGGATCACCAGTTCGGGACAGATCTCGCGCCACTTCGCGATGCGCTCCAGGTTCTTCTCGCCGCTGGCCGGGCGCTTCATGCGCTTGAGCACGGCCGGGTGGCTGTGCTGCAGCGGCACGTCCAGATAGGGCAGAACGCGGCCGCTGGCCATCAGCGGGATCACCTCGTCCACGCTGGGATACGGGTAGACGTAGTGCAGCCGCACCCACGCGCCGTAGGGCTCGGCGATCTCGCCCAGGGTGCGCACCAGGTCCAGCATGCGGGTCTTGACCGGCTTGCCGTCCCAGAAGCCGGTGCGGTACTTGATGTCGACGCCATAGGCCGAGGTGTCCTGGCTGATCACCAGCAACTCCTTCACACCGCCCTCGAACAGCGCCCTGGCTTCCTTCAGCACATCGCCGATCGGTCGCGACACCAGGTCGCCACGCATCGAGGGGATGATGCAGAAGGTGCAGCGGTGGTTGCAGCCTTCGCTGATCTTCAGATAGGCGTAGTGCTTGGGCGTGAGCTTGATGCCCATCGGCGGCACCAGGTCGACGAAGGGGTCGTGCGGCTTGGGCAGGTTGGCATGGACCGCGTCCATCACCTCCTGCGTGGCATGGGGGCCGGTGACGGCCAGCACGCTGGGATGCATCTGGCGCACCAGGTTGCCGCCCGCGTCGCCCGTCTTGGCGCCCAGGCAGCCGGTGACGATGACGCGGCCGTTCTCGGCCAGCGCCTCGCCGATGGTGTCCAGGCTTTCCCGGACGGCATCGTCGATGAAGCCGCAGGTGTTGACGATGACGAGGTCGGCCCCCTCGAAGGTCTTGGAGGTCTGGTAGCCCTCGGCACTCAGTTGCGTGAGGATCAGTTCGGAATCGGTCAGGGCCTTGGGGCAGCCCAGGCTGACAAAGCCCACCTTGGGCGCTGCTGCGGGGGTTTCGGTACGTTCGGGGGAGGCAACTTCGCTCATCCCCGTATTGTCCCAGGGATCGGGACGGCAGGCCCGTTCAGGGCTTCTTGATGCCGAAGGCGGCCAGCGCCTGCTCGGTGCTCTTCTGCATCTGCTCCTGCAGTTGCTTGAACGCGGTCTTGGACTGCTCGGCGTAGTTGCCCATCATGCCCTGCAGCATGGGCGACTGGATCGACATGAAGTGCGACCACATCTCGGGCGACAAGCTCTCGGCGCTCTCGGCCATCTGGGCCTGCAGGTCGGTCATGGCCTGGATGTTCTTCTCCAGGTAGGGACCCATGTAGCCCTGCATCGCCTGGCCGTAGAAACGGATGATGCTGGCCAGCGCCTGCTCGCTGAACATCGGCGCGCCGCCGGCCTCTTCTTCCAGGATGATCTGCAGCAGGATGCTGCGCGTCAGGTCGTCACCGCTCTTGGCATCGCGCACCACGAAGGATGCCTTGGACATCACCAGTTGCTTGACCTCGGCGAGCGTGATGTAGGTGGAGGTTTCCGTGTCGTAGAGCCTTCGGTTCGGGTACTTCTTGATCACGCGCTGCGCCGGCTTGCTGCCAGACTTCTTGCTCTGCACTAGGAACTCCTTCAGGTGATGACGCCGAGGCGCGAGCCATTCTAGGGAGCGGTTTTGCTGCACCGCGCCAAGGTTTACCCTCTTCGGGATTCCCTCAATCCACTGAGCACGCGTACTCGGCGCCGCACGCTTTGCAACTGGCCGTCTCGGGGCGCTCGTCTGTCGCCTCCCGGAACACCAGCAGGTGCTTCACGCCATTGAACACCCAGCAGCGCGGGCAGTGCTCATGGCCGGCCATGGGCAGGTAGGCACGGGCGCGCTGCTCGGCCCGCTCGCGCGTCACCGGCACACCCTGGCGCTCCGAGCGCGCGACGTCCTCGGCCGCCATGGTCTCGGCGCGTCCGCTGGCCCGGTCGTTGAGGCCGTAGACCACCCGCGCGAACTCCAGCGGTGCCTGGCGCAAGAGCGCAGCCAGCCTTTGATCTTGCTCGGGATCGGGTTGGGTGGCAGAGAAGTTCCTGGGCATGGTGATTGTCAAAAGCGCTTGCAATCAAGTTAACACAACCAGCCGGCGGTTGTTCTCATCAGGGAGGGTGACGGATGAGCTTGCAGACCGAGCACTGGACATGTGTACAGTCCCCGGATGCATCCGCCCGAGCCTTGCCAAGCCCCCAGCCCCGCGCTGACGGTCTCGGTGCGGACGCTGTGCGCCTTCGCGGCCAGGGCGGGCGACCTTGATCTGCGCTTCACGCCGGCGCCGAGCGCCCTGGAAGGCATGGCGGGCCATCGCCAGGTGCAGGCGCGCCGCGGTGCCGGCTACCAGGCCGAAGTGCCGCTGTCCTGGCGCTTCGAGGACCTGCTGGTGCGCGGGCGCGCCGATGGCTTCGATGAGCCGGCGCTGCGCCTGGAAGAAATCAAGACCTGCCGCGGGCCGGTTGAAGCAATCAAGGCGAACCAGCGGGCGCTGCATTGGGCCCAGGCCCAGATCTACGCGGCCATGCTGTGCATCGAGCGGCAACTGCCGGCGCTGACGGTGGCCCTGGTCTATTTCGACCTGGACAGCGAGACCGAGACCACGTTGCAGGAAGCCATCAGCGCCGATGCCCTGCGTGACCGGCTGCAGCTGCTGGCCGGCCGCTACCTCGCTTGGGCGCGCCAGCAAGCGCTTCGCGGCGCCGCCCTGGCGCGGGCACTGGAAGCCCTGCCCTTCCCCCGCCCGACTTTCAGGCCCGGTCAACGCGAGCTGTCGCGGCGCATCTACCAGGCCGGAAACGCGCGCCGCTGCCTGCTGGCACAGGCGCCGACCGGCATCGGCAAGACGCTGGCCTCTCTTTTCCCGTTGCTCAAGTGCAAGGCGCGCCAGCGCGTCGACCGGATCTTCTTCCTCACCGCCAAGACGCCGGGACGCGCAGTCGCGCTCGCCGCCTTGCGGGAGTTCGCCGACGCCGCGGGCGAATTGCGCGTGCTCGAGATCGAGGCGCGCGAGGCGGCCTGCCTGCACCCGGACGCCGCCTGCCACGGCGACGCCTGCCCGCTGGCACGCGGCTTCTACGACCGGCTTCCTGCGGCACGCGAGGCGGCTGCGGCCGAGCCCCTGCTCGAGCGCTCGCGCCTGCGCCAGATCGGCATCGCGCACCAGGTCTGCCCCTACTACCTGGCGCAGGAGATGGCGCAGTGGAGCGACGTCGTCGTCGCCGACTTCAACTACTACTTCCAGCCCAGCGCCTTCCTGTACGCCCTGACGCGCGAAGAGGATTGGCAGGTCGCGCTGCTGATCGACGAGGCGCACAACCTGCTGGAGCGGGGCCGGGCGATGTATTCGGCCGTGCTCGACGAAGCCTCCATCGCCGCCGCACACGGCCTGGCGCCAGCTGCCGTCGGCCGCGCCCTCGGACGGCTGCGCACCGAGTGGCGGCATGCCGAGTCTGCATGCCCGGGCGACGGCTTCACGGATGCCGTTCCCGACGGTCTGGCTCATGCCGTGCGCGAGGCGGCCTCCAGCCTGGCGGAGCACTTCGCTGCGCAGCCCCACCTCGCAACAGGGCCCTTGCACGAGCTCTTCTTCGACATCCTGCAGCTCGCCCGGATGCTGGAGTCCTTCGACAGCCATTCGGTGCTGGAACTGTCCAGCAAGGCCGATGGCCAACGGCAAATGGCCTTGCGCAACCTGATTCCGGCCCCGTTCCTGCGGCCGCGCTTTGCCGCCGCGCGCAGCGCGGTCTGCTTCTCCGGCACCCTGACGCCCTTCGACTTCTATCGCGACACCCTCGGCCTTCCCGCCGACACCGCCACGGTGGATATCGCATCGCCCTTTGACGCGCAGCAACTGCGAGTGCTGCTGGTCGATGAGCTGTCGACCCGCTTTTCGGACCGGCCCGGGTCGATCACGCGCCTGGTCGACATCATGGCGGCCCAGTTCACGCAGCGGCCGGGCAACTACATGGCCTTTTTCAGCAGCTTCGACTACCTGGAGATGGCGGCCGGCGCGCTCACAGTGCGGCATCCAGCGATCGCCACCTGGATGCAGCGGCGCGGCATGCAAGCGGCCGAGCGCGAGTCCTTTCTTGCCCGCTTCGAGGTCGGCAGCCAGGGCATCGGCTTCGCCGTGCTGGGCGGCATCTTCGGTGAGGGTGTCGACCTGCCGGGCGAACGGCTGGTCGGGGCCTTCATCGCCACCCTGGGCCTGCCCCAGCACGATGCGCTGCACGAACGCATGCGCGAGCGCATGCAGGAGCAATTCGGCGATGGCTACGCCTACACCTACCTGTACCCCGGCATTCGCAAGGTCGTGCAGGCCGCCGGCCGCGTGATCCGCGGCGAAAACGATGAGGGCGTCCTGGTCTTGCTGGACGACCGCTTCGCGCGCCCCGAAGTGGCACGCCTGCTGCCCGTCTGGTGGACGCCGCAGCGCCTGCGTGTGAAGCGGGGATAGCTTCCTACACGAGACCGGCACGCCGTACGACGAGCGCCTCAGGCCGGCGTCGCAACACTGGCGGCATCCCATCGCTGCATCTGAACAACATGTTTGCCGTACCCACCCCGCAGCAACTGGCCTTGCTGCACGACGATGAACTGGTGCGCCTTGCGGCCCTCTGGCGCGCCCAGGCCGCACGCGGCATGCGCCCGGCCATTGGCGTGGCGCACGCGCTGGAGGTCGAATGCCGACGTCGCACCCGCGAGAGCAGGGGCGCGACCTGGCAGGCGGCGCAAGGCGAGCAGATGCAGGCGCGGCAGCGCCCCTGGTGGAAATCCTTGTGGGCGTGGGCAAGCGCCGGCACGGTGCTGGACGCACCTGTTGCGGTGCGCTACGCCCAAGGCAGGCGCTAGCCTCCCGCCGGCGGCTTCGAGCGCTGCGCTTGCGCGGCCTGCGCAAGCACGCAAATTGCATGTCGCCACGGACAAGGACATTGCCGTGTCGGCGCGCAGCCATTCTTCGCGAGCGGGATTTCGACCGAGGGGTAGAGCCGCTACCGTCCTACGTCCGCGAAGCCGCGCTTGCAGCAATGTTGCAGGCTGTCCAATGTTGGGCGGAGGGAGTTGTGTTCGCCATGCAACAACCGGCCTCGCACCGAAGAGCAGTCGCCGAAGCGCTGGTGACCTTGATTCGCCAGCGCTTGGTAGCGGCCAGGACGAGCACGATCCTGCGCACATCTGTGCACTCAAGCGTGCCGGTGAGCGAACGGCCCGATGTGCGCCGCGGCCTGGATGGATTGGTCGAGCACGGCGTGCTGGCCCAGAGCGGCGAATACATCGGCTTCACTGCCAAGGGCCGGCTCTTCCTGGCCTATGCACAGCAGCGGCACACGCGTTCGCCAGCACCCAGTCACGAGTTCGACCGCGAGACTGTCAAAACCATCGCCGAACTGTTGCGCGAGATCGACGAGGACTCACGCTTCGAGCCCTATGGCGATGCAGAAGCGGTCGAATCGCTGCCAGCGCGGCTGAAGGCTGAACTGGCGCCGCGCAAGCCGCTACTGAACGCCCGCCTTGTGGTCCTGGCCTTCCTGCTGGTCTTGGCGGCGCTGGTCTACGCGCTGCAGATCTGAGCTTGTTGTCGCTCGATGCGGCCAAGAAAAAAGGACCTGGCATCGCTGCGAGGTCCTTGAATTCGTCTTCCCGAGAAAGCTTGGTAGGCGCGATTGGATTCGAACCAACGACCCCCACCATGTCAAGGTGGTGCTCTAACCAACTGAGCTACGCGCCTAAGCGTTTTCGAGAAAGGATGATTGTAGCAAACATTCGAAGCGACTTTTTCAGCGGCGCCGCGCCGAGCGCACGCCAGACACTGCCTTGACCACGCCGAGCACCTGCGCGAGGCGCGTGGCGTCGTCGATTTCCACCGTGAAGGTCATCCAGGCCGTACCCTTCACCGACTGGGTCTGCACACCGATCACGTTCATCTTCTCGCGCGCCAGCACGTCGGAGATGTCGCGCAGCAAGCCCTGGCGATCGGTGGCTTCCACCGCGACGTCCACCGCGTACACCGCGCCGGCGTCGGCCTTGCGACTGCCCCACTCCACCTGGATCGCACGCTCGGGCTGCTGCGCCGTCATCGTGCGGAAGTTGCTGCAGTCGGCGCGGTGGATGCTCACGCCATGGCCGCGCGTGACGAAGCCGCCGATGGCATCCGGCGGCGCCGGCTTGCAGCACTTGGCCAGCTGCGTCATGAGCGAGGAAACGCCCACCACCAGCACGCCGCCCTTGGCAGCCTTCTCGCTGCCGCGCGACTTCTTGATCAGCGCACCCTCGTCGGCCGCGGGTGCGGGCTCCGACGGACGCAGCAGGTTCTCGATGTTGCGCAGCGAGAACTCGTCCTTGCCGACCACCTCGAACAGGTTGTCGGCCGACTTGAAGCCCAGGCGCGCCGCCAGGTCGTCCAGCTTGAGGGCCGTCTTGCCCTCGCGCTGCAGCAGCTTCTCGACGGCTTCACGGCCGCGTGCGATGGTCTCGTGCGTGACCTGGGCGTTGAACCAGGCGCGCACCTTGGCGCGCGCGCGGTGGCTTGCCAGGTAGCCCAGCTCGGCATTGAGCCAGTCGCGCGAGGGCCCGCCCTCCTTGGCGGCGATGACCTCGACCGTCTGCCCGTTCGCAAGCGGCGTGTTGAGCGGCACCATGGCGCCGTCCACCCGCGCGCCGCGGCAGCGGTGGCCCAGGCTGGTGTGCACGCTGTAGGCGAAGTCCACCGGCGTCGCGCCCTGCGGCAGCTCGACAATGGCGGCGTCGGGCGTCAGCACGTAGATGCGGTCGTCGAACAGGCCCTTGCCCTGCTCGCCGCCCGACAGGTCGCGCTCCCAGGCCAGCAGCTGGCGCAGCACCGCGATCTTGGCGTCGTACTCGCCGCTCGCCCAGACGCCGGCATAGCCCTTGGTGCCGGCTTCCTTGTAGGCCCAGTGCGCGGCCACGCCGTGCTCGGCGTGCTCGTGCATCTCCTCGGTGCGGATCTGGATCTCGATCGGCTTGCCGGCGCTGCCGTTCAGGCGCTCGCGCACCACCGTGTGCAGCGACTGGTAGCCGTTGGGCTTGGGCCGGGCGATGTAGTCGTCGAACTCCTCGTCGATCGGCTGGAAGTGCGAATGCACCCAGGCCAGCGCCGCATAGCAGTCCTTCACGTCTTGCACGACCACGCGCAGCGCCATGATGTCGAAGACCTGGGCGAAGTCGAGCGACTTGCCGCGCATCTTCTTGACGATGCTGTAGATGTTCTTCGGCCGGCCCTGAACATTGGCCTGGATGCCCTCGCCGCGCAGTTGCTCTTCCAGGCGCTGGCGCAACTGCTCGACGTAGCCCTCGCGCTCGGCGCGCTTTTCCTCGAGCAGCTGCGCGATCAGCTTGTAGGTCTCGGGCTCCAGGAAGCGGAAGGACAGATCCTCGATCTCCCACTTCACCTGCCAGATACCCAGGCGATTGGCCAGCGGCGCGAAGACCAGCAGCGACTCGCGCGCCACGCTCTCGGGAACCGGCTCCTTGATGGAGGCCGCATAGCGCAGGGTCTGCAGACGCGAGGCCAGGCGCAGCATCACCACGCGCAGGTCGCGAGAGAAGGCCAGCAGCATCTTGCGCACGTTCTCGGTCTGCGTGCTGACGCCTTCCAGAAGATGGCCGGCGCCGGTGGCCGAGCGCGCCTGCTTCTGCACATGCACCAGCTTGGTGGTTTCGACCGCCAGCGCGGCGAAGTTCTCGCCGAAGACCTTGGCGATGACTTCCTGCGGCCGATTCAGGTGCTGGCAGGAATAGACCAGGTAGCTGGCCGCCTGCATCGCCTCGGAGCCGCCCATGTGCGCCACAATGGCGGCCACCGCGTCGGCATGGGCCAGCGTGTTCTCGCCGGTGTCGAGGGTCTCGTCGGCGATCAGCGGCTCGGCGAAGGCGCGGGCGCGCGCCAGCATGTTCTCCATGACTGGAGAACGCTCGGCGGTGGCCGCCGACAGTGCGGTTTCGTTGATGTCGGCGCCGGGAAGGGAACTCTGCTGCGAACGTGCCAAATCCGAGATCCCGTCAGTCCAGGAGGAAGTCGACGACCACGCGGTGCTGCGCGGGCGCCACCAGCGTCGGCGCATGGCCGACGTCCTCGAACTCGATCACCCGCGCGCGCGGGCCGCGCTCGGCCATGGCCTGCGCCGTCTCGCGCGTCAGCAGATCCGACACGGCGCCGCGCAGCAGCAAGGTGCGCGCACTGACGCCCTCGTAGAGTCCCCACATCGCAGCCTCGGCCTGCGTCGCTATCTCGGGCGTCAGGGCGCGGATGGGCAATGCGATGGCCGGGTCGTAGTGCAGCATGTAGGGGCCGCCGCCGTGCGTCGACGCCAGCTTGGCGCTGCCGTCCTCGCTGCGATGCGCCGCCGGCACCAGCATGTGTCTCGACAGCTCGCGCCATTGCTCGGTGGTGTGCGCGCCGAAGCTGGTCGACAGTGCCCACATCGCGTCGGCCGCTTCTTCGATGCTGGCATAGCGCCCGCCCTTGCCGACATAGGCGCCGATGCGCTCCACCGCGGCCTGGCTGATGGCGGGACCGACATCGTTGATCACCAGCTTGCGGATCGGCGCGGGCAGCGGCAGCTTCGGGCTGCCGGCGATGGCCATGCCGATCAGGCCGCCCATGCTGGTGCCGACGTAATCGAGCGTGCCGATGGGATGTTCGGCCTGCAACTGCGCCAACAGTGCCAGCACATCGGCGGCGTAGGTCGGCAACTGGTAGAGCTGCGGATTGCGCAGCCAGTCGCTGTGGCCGCGACCGACGATGTCGGGACAGACCACACGAAGGCCTCCTTTGGCGCGCTCGACGAGAGCGCGCGCCAGCATGTCGAAGTCGCGCCCCTGACGCGTGAGGCCGTGCACGCACAGCACCACGTGCGCCGCGTCGGCATCGCCCCATTGCCAATAGGCCATGCGGTGGCCGCCATCGGCGTCGGCGCAAGTCACGAAGCGAAGGGTGGGTTCTGTCATTTAGCTGCCTTGCGTCGTGTGCGGATAATGGTCTCGTTGCATCCTAATTCATCCGGAGTTTCTTCATCATGCTCAAAGGCAAAACCGCTCTTGTCACCGGGTCCACCAGTGGCATCGGCCTGGGTATCGCGACCGTGCTGGCACAGCAAGGCGCCAACATCGTGCTCAACGGTTTCGGCGATGCCGAGACGCCCAAGGCGCAGATCGCCGCGCTCGGCGTGAAGGTCGAGTATCACGGCGCCGACATGAGCAAGCCCGATCAGATCGAGGACATGATGAAGTTCGCCGCCGAGAAGTTCGGCCGCGTCGACATCCTGGTCAACAACGCCGGCATCCAGCACGTGGCCAAGGTGGAAGATTTTCCGCCGGAGCGCTGGGACGCCATCATCGCCATCAACCTGACCAGCGCCTTTCACACCACGCGCCTGGCGGTTCCCGCCATGCGCGCAGCCAACTGGGGCCGTGTCATCAACATCGCCTCGGCGCACGGCCTGGTGGCCTCGGCGCAGAAGTCGGCCTATGTGGCGGCCAAGCACGGCATCGTCGGGCTGACCAAGAGCGTCGCGCTGGAGACCGCCACCACCGGCGTCACCTGCAACGCGATCTGCCCGGGCTGGGTGCTCACGCCGCTGGTGCAAAAGCAGATCGACGATCGCTCGGCGCGCGAAGGCATCCCGGTCTCGCAGGCGCAAAACGAGTTGCTGGGCGAGAAGCAGCCTTCGCTGCAGTTCACCACTGTCGAGCAACTCGGCGGCCTGGCCGCCTTCCTGTGCTCGCCGGCCGCTGATCAGGTTCGCGGCGTGGCCTGGCAGGTCGACGGCGGCTGGACAGCGCAGTAGTGACTACTTGAGCTGGACCGAGCCGGCAACGTTGACAACGACGTTGGCCTTGCCCGGCTCGACCGGCACCGCAGCATCGGCGGAGGCGGCTGCCGCCCCCGCCTTCATCGCCATCACGCGCGGCATCGGTCCGTCGTGGCTGGCATTGACCGAGACTTCGCGCAGCGAATAGCCGGCGAAGCCGAAGCCCTTGGCCAGTTCGGCCGCCTTCTGCTTGAAGGCCTCGATGGCTCGCGCCTGCGCCTCGGTCTCGGACTTGGCGCGCGTCTCGCGGCTCAAGCCATAGGAGATGTGGTTCACGTTGAGGGCGTTGAGGCGGCCGGCCACCTGGGAGACGCGGGCAAAGTCCCGCCCTTCCAGCACCAGTTCGGCGTTGCCCTGCCAGCCGCTGGTCTTGCCGTCGCGGGTGTAACGCGGATGCAGGTTGAAATTGCCGGTGCGCACATCCAGTTGACCGGGCTGCGCGCTCTTGCGGGCCTCGGCCAGCGCGGCGTCCAGCGCTTGCTTGAGTTCGGCCTGGACCGCGCTCGCGTCGCTGCCCTCCCGGTGCGCCACCAAGGTGATGCTGAGCATGTCCTGTGGCACCTCGACGTTGCCGCTGGCCGACAGCTGCAGCACGTTCTGCGGGGGCGTCCAGGGGCCCGGGCTCTGTGCCAGGACGATGCTGGAGAACACCAGGGCGGCGCAAGGAACGACGAGCTTGATTGCGTTTTTCAAAACGAAAGATTCCCTTCAATCTTTTGGGGGTTGAAACCTGGGGCCTGAGCGGCCGCAGGAAGTATCAGGGCCGCAGGCTACGCGGCAACCAGGACGAGTCGCTGGAGTCCACACTCCGCGCACCGCCTGCCGGCTGCGCCTTCGGCGCCTCGGGCGCCGCGCCCGGAAGCAGCCATTGGTAGCGAACCTGCTCCCGAAGTTCCGCCCGCTCCGCGGCCGTCAGGCGCCGGCCGGCCTCGGCCTCCTGGCGCCGGATGTCGTCGCGCTGTTGAGCGCGGTGCGTCTCGACGGCACGCCGCACCTCGAGCCGGGTCTGCTCCGCCGTCGGCGCCGGGCGTGCCCCCGCTGCCAGGGCGACGGAGCTTGCCAGGGTCAGCGGGAACAGCAGAATCAGGAGGCGGCGCATGAGGGGGTCGAAACTTGCGAAGGGGTCGACTGTGCCATTTGTTAGCGTCCGCTTCGCAAGCGGACCGCGTGCAGTCGCAAGTTTTGTAACTTTGTGTCAACGTAGGGTCAAAACCGGCTCAATGGCCCGCCAACCGCCTCAGAATCGGCGCTGTTACAAATTCAGTGTTGTTGAAATGACTCAAACACCTGCCCGCACAGACAAGATCGTCATCGTCGACGACGACGCGCGAATCCGGGACTTGCTGCGTCGCTACCTGACCCAGGAAGGTTTCGAGGTCATCGTCGCGGAGGACGGCAAGGCGCTCAACCGCATCCTGCTGCGCGACACGGTCGACCTGATCGTGCTCGACCTGATGATGCCCGGCGAAGACGGCCTCTCGGTTTGCCGGCGCCTTCGCGCCGCCAACGACCGCACGCCGATCATCATGCTCACCGCCAAGGGCGAGGACGTGGACCGCATCGTCGGCCTGGAAGTCGGCGCAGATGACTACCTGGGCAAGCCCTTCAACCCGCGCGAACTGCTGGCGCGGGTACACGCCGTGCTGCGCCGCCGCCCGCCGCTGGAAGCGCCGGGCGCGCCCTCCACCGACAACGAGACCGTCACCTTCGGCCCCTTCAACTTCGACCTCGGCTCGCGCACCCTGCGCAAGGACGGCGAGGAGCTGTCGCTGACCACCGGCGAATTCGCCATGCTCAAGGCCCTGGTGCGCCATCCGCGCCAGCCGCTGTCGCGCGAAAAGCTGGCCCAGCTGGCACGCGGGCGCGAGTTCGAGCCCTTTGACCGCAGCCTGGACGTCCAGATCTCGCGCCTGCGCAAGCTGGTCGAATCCGACGCTGCTGCGCCCCGCTACATCCAGACCGTCTGGGGCGTGGGCTATGTGTTCGTGCCGGACGGCACGACTTGAATCCCGTGGCCGCCAGCGGCCCCGTCACCACGCAACCGAGTCCCCTGGAGGGGGACAGCGCGTCGGTCACCGTCTCCAGCCCGCTGGAGACCGAACCGCGCCGCAAGCGCAAGGTCCGGCTCGGGCTGAGCCTGTTCTGGCGCACCTTCTTCCTGTTGGCGCTGCTGCTGGTGGGCAGCACCATCGCCTGGCTGCAGACCTTCCGCCAGCTCGAGTACGAGCCGCGCGCGATCCAGACGGCGCACCAGATCGCCTCGCTGGTCAACCTGACGCGCGCCGCGCTGGTGTATTCGGACGCCATCACCCGCATCTCGCTGATCAAGACCCTGGCGGAGCAGGAAGGCGTGCGCATCGTGCCGCGCGAACCCACCGACCGGCATGCGCCCTACACCAGCGGCACGCTGGATGCGCGCGTCACCGAGGAGCTGATCGCCCGCCTGGGTGTCGGCACCACCGTGGCCAGCCGGGTCAACGACGAGCCGGGCCTGTGGATCGGCTTTGCCATCGAGAGCGACAACTACTGGCTGCTGCTGGACCCGACCCGCTTCACCCGTGTCGGCGGACGCACCTGGCTGGTCTGGCTGGTGACGGCAATGGGGCTGTCGCTGGCGGGCGCGGCGCTGATCACCAGCTTCATCAACCGGCCGCTCAGCCAGCTCTCGCGCGCCGCGCGCCAGGTGCGCGACGGCGAGTACGCGGCGCACCGGCTGGACGAAGGGGCGCGCACCAACGAGATCCGCGCGGTGAACATCGGCTTCAATCGCATGGCCGACCAGCTGGCCAAGATCGAGCAGGACCGCGCGGTGATGCTGGCCGGCATCTCGCACGACCTGCGCACCCCGCTGGCCCGCCTGCGCCTGGAAACCGAGATGAGCG
>DATILH010000081.1:0-21206 GCA_035476655.1 Variovorax sp. | reverse complement strand
CGATCGACCATTCGACACCGGCTGCGTGCGCAATCGCCAGGAAGTGCAGCACCGCATTGGTCGAGCCGCCCGTGGCCATGATGACGGCCACGGCGTTCTCGATCGCCTTCTTGGTCACGATGTCGCGCGGCTTCAGGTCCTTCTTGATCGCTTCGAGCAGCACCTTGGCCGATTCCTTGGCCGAGTTCTCCTTCTCGTCGTGCGGATTGGCCATGGTCGAGGAATAGGGCAGCGACATGCCCAGCGCCTCGAAGGCCGAGCTCATGGTGTTGGCGGTGTACATGCCGCCACAGGAACCGGTGCCGGGAATCGCGCGCATCTCGATTTGCCTGAGATCCTCATCGCTCATGTTGCCGGCGGCGTTCTGGCCCACCGCCTCGAACACGCTGACGATGTTCAGGTCCTGGCCCTTGTAGTGGCCGGGCAGGATGGTGCCGCCGTAGACGTAGATGGCCGGCACGTTGGCGCGCAGCATGCCCATCATGCCGCCGGGCATGTTCTTGTCGCAGCCGCCGACCACCAGCACGCCGTCCATCCACTGGCCGCCGACGCAGGTCTCGATGCAGTCGGAAATCACTTCGCGGCTGACCAGCGAGTACTTCATCCCCTCGGTGCCCATGGCCATGCCGTCCGAGATGGTGGGCGTGCCGAACACCTGCGCGTTGCCGCCGGCTTCCTCGATGCCGGCAATGGCGGCGTCGGCCAGCTTCTGCAGGCCCGAGTTGCAGGGCGTGATGGTGCTGTGGCCGTTGGCCACGCCCACCATCGGCTTCTTGAAGTCGCCTTCCTCGTAGCCCATGGCATAGAACATGGAGCGATTGGGGGCGCGCGACTTGCCTTCGGTGATGTTGGCGCTGCGGCGGTTGATCTGGATCGTCTTGGTGTCCATCGCGGGTCTTCCGGTGTCTGTCTCGTGGGGCCCCAAGTATCCGCGCCTTCACTGATTGCTTCCAATCCGATTTTGAGACGCCACTGATATGCTCTGTGAATGAGTCAGCTGATCGACCTGCGCGCCTGGCGGCAGTTCCTGGCGGTCGCGGAGGAGCTTCATTTCGGCCGCGCCGCCGCGCGCCTGCACATGACCCAGCCGCCAGTCACGCAGGCCATCGCGCAGCTGGAAAAGACCTTGGAGGTGCGCCTGTTCGACCGCAACCGACGGCGCGTGGCGCTCACGCCGGCCGGCGAGGCCCTGCTGCCCGAGGTGCGCGAACTGCTGGCACGGGCGCAGGCGCTGCCGGCTCGTGCGCGCGCCGCGGCGGCGGGGGAGGTGGGGCGGGTGCGCCTGGCTTTTGTCTCCACCGTCGGCTTCGAGCGCCTGCCGGCCTGGGTACGCGATTTCCGCGCCGGCAGTCCGCAGGTGGCACTGGAACTGGTGGAAGCCACCGGTGACGTGCAGCTCGATGCCCTCGCGCGCGGCGAGATCGATGCCGGCCTGATGCTGCATTCGCCCGGCTTCGCCCCGCCCGGCCTGCAGCGCCTGGCGGTGGCCAGCGAGCCCCTGGTGCTGGCCCTGCCGGCGCAGCACCCGCTGGCGCGTGCCGAGGCGGTGCCACTGAGCGATGTGCTGGCCGAGCCGCTGGTGATCTTCCCGCGCCGTATCGTGCCCTCGCTGCACGACGCGATCTTCGGCCTCTACCACGCGGCCGGGCGCACGCCTTCTGTGGCGCAGGAAGCGATCCAGATGCAGACCATCGTCAATCTTGTGTCGGGTGGCCTGGGCGTGGCCTGGGTGCCTGCGAGCGTCATGCAGTTCCGGCGCGCCGGAGTGGTCTACCGTTCGGCCGGTGACTTCGCTGTTGCGCCTTCGCGCGGCCGCGGCAAGCGGGTCTTGCTGCCGAATTGCGAAACCAGCCTGGTGTGGCCGGTGGAAGGCGACAAGCCGGCGCTCCAGCGCTTCGTCGCGTTCGTGAAAGATCACTTGGCACAATAGCCCGATGCTGATGTACCCCCAGATCGACCCGATCGCCCTGCAACTCGGGCCGGTCGCCATCCACTGGTATGGCCTGACCTACCTTGCCGCCTTCGGGCTCTTCTTCTTCCTGGCCAGCCTGCGCCTCGCGCATGAGCCATTCCGATCGGTGACCCAGCCGAGCGCGTGGACCAGGAAGGACGTGGAAGACATCCTGTTCCTGGGCGTGATGGGCGTGGTCATCGGCGGGCGTCTGGGCTATTGCCTCTTCTACAAGCCGGGCTACTACCTCGCGCACCCGCTCGAAGTCTTCTTCGTCTGGCAGGGCGGCATGAGTTTTCACGGCGGCTTGCTGGGCGTGATCGGCGCCATGGTCTGGTATGCGCATTCGCGCGGCCGGCCTTTCTGGCAGGTGATGGATTTCGTGGCGCCCTGCGTGCCCACCGGCCTGGCGGCCGGGCGCGTGGGCAACTTCATCAATGGCGAACTGTGGGGCCGCTTTGCCAGCGCGGAACTGCCCTGGGGCATGGTGTTCCCGCAAAGCGGCTCGATGCTGCCGCGCCATCCCTCGCAGGTCTACCAGTTCCTGCTGGAAGGGCTGCTGCTGTTCGTGCTGCTGTGGCTCTACGCGCGCAAGCCGCGCCTCCCGCGGCGAGTCTCGGCCATGTTCCTGCTGGGCTATGGCGTGATGCGCTTCATCGCCGAGTACTTCCGCGAGCCGGATGATTTCCTGGGCATCCTGGCGCTGGGCATGAGCATGGGCCAGTGGTTGTGCGTGCCCATGATCCTGTTCGGCCTGTGGCTCTACTGGAGTGCCGGGCGTACGGCCGGCGCGACGCTCGCCAAGCGCTGAAGTTCTCCGCCGCAATTCCGCGCGGCGCGGATGGGCTTGAACGCGCGCGCCGATCGCATGAAGATAGGCACCCCGCAGGCGCGGGCGCCTGCGGGCACAGCGTGGAGCACATCATGAACATGAAAGCTTGGGCGATGGCCTGTTGCCTGCTGGCGTCCGCGGGTTCCGCGTGGTCGGCCGGCGGAGGAGGCGGCGGGGGTGGCGGCGGCGGAGGCGGCTCGGAAGCGGCGGCAGTCGCGAAGGACCCGGACTTCGTATCGGGCGAAACCGCGGTCAAGGCGGAGCAGTGGCCCACGGCGATCCGCTACATGAACATCATGGTCCAGAAGGAGCCCGGCAACGCGGATGCCTGGAACTACCTGGGCTACTCCTACCGCCATGTCGGCGAGATGGACAAGTCCTTCGCCGCCTACGAGAAGGCCCTCACGATCAATCCCAAGCACCGCGAAGCGCGCGAGTATCTTGGCGAGGCCTACCTGCAGGTCGGCCGCCTGGACGGCGCCGAGGAGCAGTTGAAGGTGCTGGACAAGCTCTGCTTCCTGCCTTGCGAGGAGTACACCGAGCTGAAGGAAAAGATCGCCGAGTACAAGAAGAAGAACGGCGTCGCTCAGAAATAGTTCAGGCTGAGCGACCTGGCGCTCTCGAAGCGGCGCAGCCGCCCGTCGACGGGATCGCGAAACTCCAGCGACTTGGCCAGCAGCTGCAGCGGGCGCGCGAAGTCGTCCGGGCCCTCGGGCCGCAACACCGGGTAGTAGTCGTCGTGCACGATCGGCATGCCCAAGGCGGCGCAATGCACGCGCAACTGGTGCTTGCGGCCGGTCACGGGCGACAGCCGCAGGCGCGCATGGCCATCGCGCACTTCCAGCACTTCCAGGTGCGTTTCGGAGTTCGGCTCGCCCGGCCCTTCGTGCGTGCGCAGGAAGGAGGCGTCGTCGCTCAAATGGCTGCGGTGGATCTGCGGTATGCGCTGCCCATCCTTCCAGGGCACGATGGCCTCGTAGTGCTTGTGCACCTTGCGCTCGCGAAAGAGCTGCTGGTAGCGGTCTCGCGTTGCCGGCTGCAGCGAGAACAGCACCAGGCCGGCCGTGCCGCGGTCGATGCGGTGCAGCGGCGACAGGGCCTCGATGCCCAGCTTGCGCTTCAGGCGCACCAGCAGGCTTTCCTGCAGGTAGCGGCCGGTGGGCACCACCGGCAGGAAGTGCGGCTTGTCGGCCACCAGCAGATGCTCGTCCTGGTGCAGCACCACTTCCTCGAAGGGGATGCGCTGCTCGTCATCGAGTGCGCGGTAATACCAGAGCTTCTGGTGCGGACGGTAGGCCGCCTGCGGGTCGATGGCGGCGCCCTCTGCATCGACCACGTCGCCCAGGCGCATTCGGGCGCTCCAGTCGGCGCTGGCCACCAGCGGGAAACGCTCGGCAAAGAAATCCTGATAGCTGGCCCACGGGCCCGGCGGCAGCGCCACCCAACTGGGGCTCACGCCTTCGCGCATGGGCAGGGGCGCCACGCTGCGCACCCGCTGTCGTGGTTTTCGCGGAAGCGGCTTGCCAGCCACGTCGGTCTTTCTCATAATTACGCGTAATTATGGGCTTCCATCCAGCAGAGCCATTTCAACATGCGTGTGGTCCACAACTCCCTGCACCACGAGGTTGCAGCCAGCCTGCGCGAGGAGATCTTCGCCGGTCGGCTGGCGCCGGGGACCTTCGTGGACGAGGCTGCCCTGTGCGCCCGGCTCGAGATCTCGCGCACGCCTTTGCGCGAGGCGCTCAAGGTGCTCACCGCCGAGGGCCTGCTGCGGCACGAGCCGCGCCGCGGCTGCTTCGTGGCCGAGGTCACGCAGCGCGATCTGGACGATATTTTCCCGGTCATTGCGCTGCTCGAAGGCCGCTGCGCCTTCGAGGCCGCACGCAATGCCAATGATGCCGACATCGCCGCTCTGCAGGCCTTGCACGACAAGCTGGAACGCCATGCGAAGGCGCACCGCATCAACGAGTACTACGCCACCAACTACGCCATTCATGAAGCCATCATCCTGCTGGCGGATAACCGCTGGCTGGCCCAGGTCATCGGCGATCTGCGCAAGATCCTGAAGCTGGCGCGCCTGCAGCAACTCCACGCCCCCGGACGGCTCGAACAGAGCCTGACGGAGCACCTGGCGGTGTTTGCCGCCCTCAAGGCGCGCGACAGCGAAGGCGCCGAGGCGGCCATGCGCACTCACCTGAACCGACAACGCGAGGCGCTGCGTGCCGTAGCGCGCCTGCAAACCTCGAGGATTTCAACGACATGAGCAGCATCATCCTGAACATGAGCCCCGGCATGCGAAACGCTTCCGACGCCAAGTCCACCCCACGCTCGCTGGAAGATCGCCTGGGTGCCACCCTTCGGCGCTTCGGCGAAGGTCTGTCGCCGCGCGCGCTGCGCCGGGCCCTGGCTGATCTGCAGGCGATCGTCGATTCGCGCATCAGCGAGGTGGAGGCCGGCCGCCGCGCCGCCGCGGTGGCCCAGTGGTATGGCGGCCTCGATCTGGACGAGCGGCGCGATGTCTGGCTCCTGATGAGCGAGCGCTTCGCTCCCGACGCCAAGAAGATCCAGGCCGCGCGCGAGCACTACGACGCGGCCATCGAGCGCTCCACGGAGACAGGCCATGCCGAGGTGCGCCTGCGCCGCGCCCTGGTGTCGCCGCGCGCGCGGCTGCTGCAGCGCTTCGCGGTGGCCGAGCCGGGCCTGCGCTTCCTGGTCGACCTGCGCGCCGAGCTGCTGCCGCACCTCAAGGGCGACTCGCGCCTGGTGGCGCTCGAGGGCGAGCTGGAGCACCTCTTCTCGACCTGGTTCGACGTCGCCTTCCTGGACCTGCAGCGCATCAGCTGGGATTCGCCCGCCTCGCTGATCGAGAAGCTGATCCGCTACGAGGCGGTGCACGACATCCGCAGCTGGGCCGACGTGAAGAACCGGCTGGACAGCGACCGCCGCTGCTACGGCTTCTTCCATCCGCGCATGCCCAGCGAGCCGCTGATCTTCGTCGAGGTGGCGCTGGTCGACCATGTGAGTGACGGCATCACGCCCTTGCTGGACGAGGCCGCCGCAGTGGGCGACCTGACGCGCGCCACCACCGCGATCTTCTATTCGATCAGCAACACCCAGGCCGGCCTGCGCGGCGTGAGCTTCGGCGATTCGCTGATCAAGCGCGTGGTCGAGACGCTGAGCGCGGAGTTTCCCAAGCTCAAGGTCTTTGCCACGCTCTCGCCGATTCCGGGCTTTCGCCACTGGCTGGGCAAGCATGCGGCCGAATTGCTCGAGGGGCTGGACGAGAAGCGCCGCCAGGAGTTGGCCCGCGCCCTGGGCGTGGAGCGGCCCGACAACGTCAGCTTCCTGCATGCCGCCGAGCAGGCGCTCACGCTGGAGCCCAGGTCGCCGGTGCGCCAGCTCATGCTGCGTGCCGCCGCGCGCTACCTGGGGCGCGAATTGCCCGATGGTCAACCGGCCGATCCGGTGGCACGCTTTCACCTGGGCAACGGCGCGCGGGTCGAGCGGCTCAACTGGGCCGGCGACCCGTCGGCCAAGGGCCTCAAGCAGTCCTACGGGCTCATGGTGAACTACCTGTACGACCTCAAGCGCCTGGACAAGCACCGCGCGCTGCTGGCGCAGGGCCGCGTTCCCGCCTCGCGCGAGATCGACGGACTGCGCAACTGATTTCCCTGGCCACTTTCAAACCTAGAACGATTGGAGAAACAAGCAATGAGCAACGCACTTCGCCGCCGTGAGATCCTGCTGCGCGCCTCGGGCGCGGCAGCTGCCGCTTCGGGCCTGGCCGCCTGGCCCTTCTCGGCCTTCGCGCAATCCGGCTGGCCGACCAAGCCGGTCACGCTGGTCGTGCCCTTCCCGGCCGGTGGCGGCACCGATGCCTTCGCCCGGCCGCTGTCGGCGCAGTTCTCCAAGGTCACCGGCAAGACCCTGGTGGTGGACAACCGCGGCGGCGCCGGCGGCACGCTGGGCGCCAGCATTGCGGCCAAGGCGCAGCCTGACGGCTACACGCTGTTCATGGGCGCCGTGCACCACGCGATCGCGCCCTCGATGTATCCCAAGCTGGACTACGACATCGAGAAGGACTTCATTCCGCTGGCCCTGCTGGCCAACGTGCCGCAGGTGGTGGTGGTGAATCCGAAGCGGGTTGCCGCGACCAACTTCAAGGACTTCCTGGCCTATGTGAAGGCCAACCCCGGCAAGCTCAACTACGCATCGGCCGGCGCCGGCACCTCGCACCACCTGGCGGGCGAGCTGTTCAAGCAGCAGACCGGCACCTTCATCACCCACATCCCCTACCGCGGCGCCGGCCCGGCCTTGCAGGACCTGATCGCCGGCAATGTCGACTGCATGTTCGACGGCCTGGGCTCCTCGGCGCAGCACATCAAGGCCGGGCGCATCCGTGCGCTGATGGTTTCGGGCAAGACCCGCAACCCGGCCTTCCCGGACGTGCCCAGCGCGGCCGAGGTGGGCCTGCCCGACTACACCGTGACCACCTGGTACGGCCTGTGGACGCCCAAGGGCACGCCCGCCGATGTGCAGGCGCGCATCATCGAAGACACCAGGAAGTCGCTCACCGGCGACGAGATCAAGGGCATCTGGGCCAGCAACGGCGCCGAGATCCCGACGCTGACGCAGGCGCAGTTCACCACTTTCGTCAGCTCGGAGGTCAAGCGCTGGGCCGCGGTGGTGAAATCCTCGGGGGCCGTGCTGGAGTGATCTCTTCGCCTGAAATCCGGGTGGCGCGCGAGGGCTCGCTGGCCCGCGTCTCCTTGTCGAACCCCGCGCGCCTGAACGCCATGACGCGCGAGATGTGGCTGCAACTGCGCGCCGCCTTCGAAACGCTCAATGCGGATGGCGAGTTGCGCTGCGTGCTGGTACAGGGCGAGGGCGGCGCCTTCTGCGCCGGCGGCGACATCTCCGAGTACCCGTCCTTTCGCTTCGACGAGGCGCGCCTCGCCAACTTCCACGAGGTCGAGGTCTGGGGTGCGCTGCAGGCCCTGCTGGATTGCCCGGTGCCGCTGGTCGCGCAGATCGAGGGCGCCTGCATGGGCGCCGGCCTCGAGATCGCGAGCTGCTGCGACATTCGCCTCGCTGGCAGCGCCTGCCGCTTCGGCGCGCCGATCGCCAAGCTGGGCTTTCCGATGGCCCCGCGCGAGGCCGCGCTGGTGCAGGGCGCCGTCGGCGACGTGCTGGCGCGCGACATGCTCTTTGCCGCCGGCGTGCATTCAGCCCAGCGCCTGTACGAGGCCGGCTTCCTGCTGCGCGTGCTGCCCGATGGCGACGTCGCCGGCGAAGCCCTGGCCAGCGCCCAGCGCATCGCCGAACTGGCGCCGCTGGCGGCGCGCGCCAACAAGCGCAGCCTGAACGCCCTCAGTGTGGCGCGGGTGCCGGCCGAACTGCTGGCCGACGCCTACCGCTATGCCGGCGTGGCGGAGCACCGCGAAGGCATTGCCGCCTTCCTCGAGAAGCGCGTCCCCAATTTCTGATCACCATGAAGCAAGAAGCCAACGCCAACCTGTATGCGGCCCTGCGCGCCGCCTTTCCGGCCGATCTCGACCAGATCGCGGTCGAGACCGAGAACGGACTTTTCTATTCCTGGCGCGACCTGGAGCGCGCCAGCGCGATGATTGCCAACCTGCTCGACGCGCTGAAGCTGGAGCCCGGCGCCCGCATCGCGGTGCAGGTCGAGAAGTCGGTCGAGGCCATGATGCTGTACCTGGCGACCCTGCGCGCCGGCTATGTCTTCCTGCCGCTCAACACCGCCTACCAGAGCGCCGAGATCGAATACTTCATCGGCAACGCCGAGCCGGCGGTTGTGGTGTGCAGCCGCCGCAATGCGGCCTGGGTGGCACCGATTGCCAACGCTGCGGGCACACAGCATGTATTCACGCTGGATGACGACCGCAGCGGCACCTTGCTGGAGGTGGCGGCGCAATGCAGCGATCAACATGCCGTCGCGCAGCGGGGCGAAGACGACCTGGCGGCCATCCTCTACACCAGCGGCACCACCGGCCGCAGCAAGGGCGCCATGTTGACGCACGGCAACCTCTTGTCGAACGCCCAGGTGCTGAGGGACTACTGGGGCTGGCGCGAAGGCGACGTGCTGATCCACGCGCTGCCCATCTTCCATGTGCATGGCCTCTTCGTCGCCATCCATGGGGCGCTGCTCAACGGCAGCAAGATGATCTGGTTCGCCAAATTCGATCCCAAGCGCGTGGTGGCACGCCTGCCGGATGCCAGCGTCTTCATGGGGGTGCCCACGCTCTACGTGCGCATGCTGGCCGAGCCCCGGCTCACGAAGAAGGCGGTCAGCAACATGCGCCTGTTCGTCGCCGGCTCGGCGCCGCTCTTGCTCGAGACCTTCAAGGAATGGCAGGAGCGCACCGGCCACACCATCCTGGAGCGCTACGGCATGAGCGAGACGGTGATGCTCACTTCGAACCCCTACGACCCGGTGCAGGGCGAGCGGCGCGGCGGCACGGTGGGCTTCCCGCTACCCGGCGTGCAGCTGCGCGTGCGCGACGAGGAGGGGCGCGACTGCGGCAGCGACGAGATCGGCGGCATCCAGGTGCGCGGGCCCAGCGTCTTCGCCGGCTACTGGCGCATGCCCGAGAAGACCAAGGACGAATTCACCGCCGACGACTTCTTCAAGACCGGCGACGTCGGCAAGGTCGACGGGCTGGGCTATGTGCACATCGTCGGGCGCAGCAAGGACCTGATCATCAGCGGCGGCTACAACGTCTATCCGGCCGAGATCGAGGGCTATATCAACGAGCTGCCCGGCGTGGCCGAGAGCGCCCTGGTGGGTGCGCCGCACCCGGACTTCGGCGAGGTAGGGGTCGCGGTGGTCACGCCCAAGCCGGGCGCCACCCTGGACCCGGACGCGATCCTGGCCGAGCTCAAGTCCAGGCTGGCGAACTTCAAGATTCCCAAGCGCTGCTTCGTCGTCGACGAACTGCCGCGCAACACCATGGGCAAGGTGCAGAAGGCCCTGCTGCGCGAACAGCACAGGAAGCTGTTCCAGCAGTAGCCGTAGCGGCTACTTCACCAGCAGCACCGCCACCTTGCTTTCGGCGATCACCTTGGTCGCCACCGAGCCCATCAGGGCGCGTCCGAACAGGCCGTGGCCATGGGTGCCCATGACGATCAGCCCGGCGCCGTGCTCGCTGGCCGATTCGATGATCTCCTCGGGGGCATGGCCGTGGCGGGCATCCATCCGGTAGCTGGTGATGCCGCGCTCGGCCAGGAGCTTCTTGATCGGCTCGATGACCTTGGACTGCTCTTCCGAGTAGTAGTCATGCACCACCTCCTTGCTGACGTGGCGCGCCACATGGCCGGGAATGCCCGCGCACACGTGCACCAGGATCAGCTCCTGCCCGTCGATGAACATGCCGCGGTTCGCGGCCACGTACTCGATGGCCTTGGCCGAATAGACGCTACCGTCGACGGCAAGAAGAATCTTCATTTGCGGGTACTCCAGGCTTCAGTTGTGACCCGCCGATGGTACTCAGTGCCCGCTCAATCCCTTCCAAAGCATATAGGCACCAAGGGCATAGAGGATGGTGGCGAACACCCGCTTGAGGCGCTTGACCGGCAGGCTGTGCGCCGCCTTGGCGCCCAGCGGTGCGGTGAAGACGCTGCACGCCGCGATCACCACCAGCGCCGGCAGCCAGATGTAGCCGAAGGCGCCCGGCGGCAGGCCGGTGATGCCGCTGCCGCTTGCGATGTAGCCGGCCACGTTGGCCACCGCGATCGGGAAGCCCAGCGCCGCGCTGGTGGCCACCGCGTTGTGGATGGCGACGTTGCACCAGGTCATGAAGGGCACGCTGATGAAGCCGCCGCCCGCGCCCACCAACCCCGAGAGAAAGCCGATCACGCTGCCGGCGGTCAACTGTCCTGCCGTGCCTGGCATCTGGCGCGACGGCGGCGGCTTCTTGTCAAGGAACATCTGCGTTGCCGAGAATGCAACGAAGAGGGCGAAGAAGATGGCCAGCCAGGCGCCCTTGAGCAGGGCGAACACGCCCATGCTCGCCACCAGGCTGCCCAGCACGATGCCCGGCGCCAGCCGGCGTGCGATGTCCCAGCGCACCGCGCCGCGCTTGTGGTGCGCACGCACGCTGGAGACCGAGGTGAAGATGATGGTGGCCATCGAGGTGGCGATCGCCATCTTCACCGCCAGGCCCGAGGCCACGCCGCGCTCGCCCAGGATGATGGTGATGAAGGGCACCATCACCATGCCGCCGCCAATGCCCAGCAGCCCCGCCAGAAACCCAGTGCCGATGCCGAGCAGGGCGAGTTCCAGGACGAGAAGCGGTTCGATCGACATCAGCAAGGCTCTTTTCGAGAGGACAAAAGAAACGGCCCCGAATGGCGGGGCCGTTGTTCGGAAAGGTCCGTGGAGGGGTGGATCGCCGGCCACGGAGCGCGCTACCAGGCGGTAGAAGCGTCCGCATTTTACAGGCGTAACCAAGGGTTTGCCCGGGGTCGAAAAAAGCCCCAGGCCCCACTTCAGAAACACCGCGGAACCGGCTTCGCCGGGCCGCTGGTGTTGCCCCCTTGAGGGGGTACTCGGCTACACGAAATGAGCCGATACGGGGGAAAAAAAGGTGTCTGCGAATGCCGCCGGACCGTCATCCTGAACGCAGGGTTCAGGTGGGCGAGGGCAGCAGGGCTTCGGGTTCATCTGACGCGAGATGATCACGCCCGCCAAGCAATTTACCAAGCCCGTGCTCCATAGAGCATTGGTTCAAGGAAATGTAAAGCCCAACGCGCACCGCAGACAGGTGCGATTTTACGCCCGTGGGGGCTGCTTCCCGATGAATTTTTCTAGAGGAGGTGGCCGTCGCCGGCCAGCGCCTGGTCGAGGCGCTGCACCAGCTGCTTGAGGCGCGGATC
The DNA here is from genome assembly GCA_035476655.1 of Variovorax sp. Classification (GTDB taxonomy): domain Bacteria; phylum Pseudomonadota; class Gammaproteobacteria; order Burkholderiales; family Burkholderiaceae_C; genus Variovorax. The sequence continues at coordinate 9,528 of DATILH010000081.1, read as the reverse complement.
GGCGGCTTCGGCGGATGCTTCGCCGGCTGCTGCCGGCGGCGCCGCCGCGCTGCTTTCCTCCAGCTGCGCCAAATCGAAAGCCAGGTTCAAGGCGGCCAGCACCGCGATGCGGTCGCGCGCCTTCACCTTGCCGGCGTCGCGGATCTTGCACATGGCGGCATCCACCCGGTCCACCGCCTCGCGCAGCTTGGGCTCGCCGCCTTCGGGACAGCCGAGCACATAGCTCTGTCCCATGATCTGTACGTCAATGTGCTTCATGCCTGCGCGTCATTCGAGGAAGAGGGTTCGTCCAGCGGCAGCTTCTCCAGCACCGCGTCGAGGCGAGAGCGCGCCGCGGCAAGCCGCGACTTGAGGGCGTCACGCTCGCGCGTCAGCACCTCGAGCTGTTCCTGCAACAGCGCATTGGTGCGTTGCACCTCTTCGTGGCGAACCAGGAGTCGCTCGACGCGCTCGGCGATCTGGTCGATGGGGCTGGCGGCGGACATGGAGGCCGATTGTGCCATCCGCCAGACCGCTAGAATCCCCGCCGTTGGTGCTCGCGCCGCGGTTCACGCGGCGCAGTTCAACGGGAAGCAGGAGCTCGGCGCCGTCCACACGGCCAGAGCCCGCCTGCGCTGCCCCCGCAACGGTCAAACAGCCGGAGCCGCGAGATTCTTGCGATTCCACTCTCATCACACGAGCCACTGGGCGCCCTGAAACAGGCGCCTGGGAAGGCGGTGGGAGCGTGCTGCCAGCCCGGATACCGGCCAACGAGGAGGTCGCCATGCCCATCACGGCGCGGCGGCCATGCGCCCAACCACCGGCGGGGAAGCCGGTACCGGGCATTTGACTGTGAGTTCTCTTGATCATGAATTCCCGCTGCGAATCCTTCGTTTGCGCGCCCGCGCGCGCCTCCACGCCCACCCTGGCGCTCGGCGCCGCGCTCGGTGCGCTCACCATGCTGCCGGCCTTTGCCCAGGGCAGCGGCGGCGCTCTCGCCGAAACCGTGGTCACCGCCACCCGCACGCCCACCCGCACTGATGCGCTGCTGTCCGACGTGGTGGTGATCGAACGCGAGCAGATCGAGCAGCTCAACGATCGCACCTTGCCTGAACTGCTGGCCCGCACCGCCGGCGTGCAGATGACCGCCAACGGCGGCGCCGGCAAGCAAAGCGGCCTGTTCATCCGCGGCACCGACGCGCGCCATACCATCCTGCTGATCGATGGCGTGCGCTACGGCTCGGCGACCGCCGGCACGCCGATCTGGGACAACATCCCGGTCGACATGATCGAGCGCATCGAAGTGGTGAAGGGCCCGGCCTCGGCGCTGTACGGCAGCGACGGCGTGGGCGGCGTGGTGCAGATCTTCATGCGCAAGGGGCAGGACGGCGAGCCCGTGTTCCGCCCGCGCGTCTCGGTCACCGTCGGCAGCGACAGCTATGCCCAGGGCACGGCCGGCTTCAGCGGCGCCAACGGCCCCTTCACCTATTCGCTCGATCTGCAGAAGACGCGCGACAAGGGCTTCTCGTCCACCAACGAGAAGGTGGCCTTTGGCAATTTCAACCCCGACCGCGACCCCTACTACCAGGATGCGGCGAACCTCTCGCTCGGCTTCCAGATCAATCCCGACTGGAAGATCGACGGCGGCTTGCTTTACTCCGACGGCGAGAACCACTTCGACGACGGCCCGGGCCGCGACACCTGGAGCAAGCTGCGCACCGAGACCGGTCACATCGGCGTGCGCGGCAAGGTGATGTCGACCTGGACGACCCGACTGATAGCAGCACGTTCCACCGACAAGTCGAACGCGGTGGTGGCGACGCCCTTCAACCTGCCGGGCCTCTTCGAGACGACCCAGGACCAGTACACTTGGCAGAACGACATCGCGACGCCGATCGGCACCGTCGTGGCCGGCCTCGAGAGCCTGCGTCAGAGCGTGAACAGCAGCACCGCCTACGGGGTCGACAGCCGCACCATCAACTCGGGTTTCGTCGGCCTGAACGGCAACGCCGGCGCGCACAGCTGGCAGCTCAATGCGCGGCGCGACGACAACTCGCAGTTCGGTGGCGTCGACACCTGGTTCGCCGGCTACGGCTATCGCATCACGCCGAACTGGCGCGTCAACGGTTCCTATGGCACCAGCTTCGTGGCGCCGTCCTTCAACCAGTTGTACTTCCCCGGCTTCAGCAACCCGGCCCTGCAGCCGGAAGAGGGCAAGAACGCCGAGCTGGGCCTCGCGTGGACCGAGGGCGTGCACAGCGTGAAGCTGGTGGGCTACGACAACAAGATCCGCGGCTTCATCACCAACACCACCTTGCCGCAGAACATCCCGCGCGCGCGCATCAAGGGCGCGACCTTGAGCTACGACGGCAGCTTCGAGGCGCTCGGCCTGCATGCCAGCTACGACTACCTGGACCCGCGCAACGAGGCCACGGACAAGCTGCTGCCGCGCCGCGCGCAGAACCAGGCGAACCTGGGCATCGACTACACCATCGGGTCCTGGAAGCTGGGCGCAACGGCCCTGTACGTCGGCACGCGCTATGACGATGTGGCCAACTCGGCGAACCGCAAGCTCGATGCCTACACGACGATCGACCTGTTCGCGGAGTACAAGATCACGCCCGCCTGGGCGGTGCAGGCGCGCGTCGCCAACCTGACCGACGAGACCTACGAGACTGCCTATGGCTACAACCAGAAGGGGCTCGCCGGCTACCTCACGCTGAAGTGGGCGCCACGCTGATGCAAGCCACTTGCGAGCTGATCCTGGGCGGCCAGAAGAGCGGCAAGTCGCGCCGTGGCGAGTCGCTGGCCGCCGATTGGCTCGCAGAGGCGCCGGCGCACCGCGCGGTGCTGCTGGCCACGGGCCAGGCGCACGACGAGGAGATGCGCGAGCGCATCGCCCGGCACCGAGTGGACCGGGCCGCGCGCGTGGCGAGGCTGGAAACGGTGGAGGAGCCGCTCCACATCGGCGAAGCGCTGCGCGCACTCGACGACCCGCAGACGCTGGTGGTGGTGGACTGCCTCACACTCTGGCTCACCAACCAATTGATGCCTGAAATGCAAGGCCCCACGCCATCCACCATGTCCGCGCAGATCGATGCGCTGCTGGCGGCATTGGGCGAAGCGCGCGGGCCGGTGGTGCTGATCGGCAACGAGATCGGCCTGGGCGTGATTCCGCTGGGGCGCGAGGTGCGCGCCTTCGTCGACGCGCTGGGCATCCTGAACCAGCGGGTGGCAGCGGCTTGCGATCGCGTCACCCTGATGGTGGCTGGCCTGCCGCTGGTCCTGAAAGGCGAGGCGCGATGAACTGGCGCGCTGTTCTCCTGGTCTCGCTGTGGTCGCTGTCAGGCGTTGCCGGCGCGGCGGGCCTGATGGATGACCGCGGGGTCGAACTCAGGCTGGCACGGCCGCCGCAACGCATCGTCTCGCTGCTGCCCTCGCTCACCGAGTCGGTGTGCGCGCTGAAGGCCTGCGACCGGCTGGTGGGCGTCGACAACTTTTCGAACTGGCCAGCCTCGGTGCAGACTCTGCCGCATGTCGGCGGGCTGGAAGATGCCAACGTCGAGCGCATCGTCGCGCTCAAGCCCGACCTGGTGCTGCTCGCCAAGTCGGCCCGTGTCACGGAGCGGCTGGAGGGCCTGGGCATCCCGGTGCTGGCGCTGGAGCCCAAGTCCATGAAGGACGTGGAACGGGTGCTCGGCAAGCTCGGCCAGGCGCTGGGCCGCGAGAGCGAGGCGCGCGCGCTCTGGCAGCAGCTCGATGCCGGGGTGAACCGCATCGCCGCGTCGTTGCCGCGCGAGCTGCGCGGCACGCGGGTGTATTTCGAAGTGAACAACGGGCCTTACGCGGCGAGCGAGTCCTCCTTCATCGGCGAAACGCTGGCGCGGCTCGGCGTTGCCAACATCGTGCCGGCCGCGCTCGGGCCCTTCCCCAAGCTCAACCCGGAGTTCGTGGTGCGCGCCAACCCGCAGCTCATCATGATCGGCGACCGCAACGCGCTGGCCATGGCACAGCGGCCGGGGTGGGACGCGATCGACGCGGTGCGTGCACGCCGCATCTGCATCTTCACCGCGGCCGAAGGCGACGTGCTGGTGCGGCCCGGCCCGCGCATGGCCGAGGCAGCCGAGTTGATGGCCGGCTGCCTGAAGGAAAAGCTGCGGTGACGAGCAAGCTCGGCCTCGCCTTGGGCCTTGCCGCCGTCAGCGCATTCGTGGGCCTGCTCGGCCTGTTCATCGGCAGCACCGGCTTCGACAGCATGCGTGACGCGATGAGCGACCCGACCGCCCTTCAGATCGTGCGCGACATCCGGCTGCCACGCACGCTCGGCGCCTGGCTCGCCGGTGCCCTGCTGGGCCTCGCCGGCGCGCTGGCGCAGGGGCTGTTTCGCAATCCGCTGGCCGACCCCTACCTGCTGGGCAGCGCATCGGGCGCCAACCTCGGCGTGTCGCTGCTGCTGGTGGCGCTGGGCAGCTCGCCGGCGGCCGGCGGCTGGGTCGCGCGGCTGGGCACGACCGGCGCCGGTTTCGTCGGTGCGGTGCTGGCCGTGCTCGTCACGCTGGGCCTGGCGCGCGGCGTACAGCAGACGCTGCGCCTGCTGCTGGCCGGGGTGGTGGTCGGCATGGTCCTCGGGGCCGCCAGTTCGCTGGTGGTGCTGTGGGTGCCGGACATCATGCGCGCCATGCAGGCCTTCATGCTGGGCACCACCGGCTTCCTGGGCTGGCCGGGCGTCGCGGTGCTGGCCGGTGCCTTGGTCCTGTGCCTGCTGCCCTCGATCGGCTTCGCGCGCGCGCTGGATGCGCTCACCCTGGGCGAGGCCAGCGCGCTCAGCCTGGGCATTGCCTTGCCCTGGGTGCGGGTGGCGCTGATCGCCGCGCTGGCCCTGGCGACCGGCGCGGCGGTGGCGCAGGTCGGGCTGGTGGCCTTCGTCGGCCTGGTGGCGCCGCACCTGGTGCGGGCCGTGGTCAAGCCCACCCATGGCTGGCTGGTGCTGCTGGCATCCATGATGGGGGGCGCATTGCTGCTGGCTGCGGACGTGGCGGCGCGCTGGGTCCTGGCGCCGCAGGAACTGCCGGTGGGTGTGGTGACGGCGCTGCTGGGCGGCGGCTATCTTCTCTGGCTCATGCACAGGAGGCGACTGTGAACGGCTCGGCGTTGGCGGCGCAGGACCTGCAGGTGACGCTGGGCGGGCGCCTCATCGTCGATGTGCCCGCGTTGAGCCTGCCGGCGAGCCGCTGGACCGCCGTGGTCGGCCCCAACGGCGCCGGCAAGACCACCTTGCTCAAGGCACTGGCGCACCTGCTGCCGGCGCAGGGCAGGGTGCAGTTGCAAGGCCGTTCGATCGGCGAGTGGCCCGGCAAGGCACGCGCGCGCACCCTGGCCTGGCTGGGCCAGAGCGAGCCCGGCGCCGACGACCTGCTGGCGCACGATGTCGCCATGCTGGGCCGCCTGCCGCACCAGCCCTGGCTGGGCGCGCCGAGCGAGGCCGACCGCGCCGCGGTGGAACGCGCCATGCGCCAGACCCAGTGCTGGGAATGGCGCGATCGGCCGCTCGGCCAGCTCTCCGGCGGCGAGCGTCAGCGCGTGCTGCTGGCGCGCGCCCTGGCGGTGGAGGCGCAGGTGCTGCTGATGGACGAGCCGCTGGCCAACCTCGACGCGCCGCACCAGGCCGACTGGCTCTTGTGCGTGCGCGCCCTGGTGCAGGCCGGCCGCACCGTGGTGAGCGTGCTGCACGAGTTGGGCATGGCGCTGCAGGCCGATGAACTGCTGCTGCTGGCCGGCGGTCGCGTGGCGCACCAGGGGCCCAGCGCCGACCCGGCTTGCCACGCCGCGCTGCGCCGCGTGTTCGACGAACGCATCGCACTGCACCAAGTGGCCGGCCAATGGGTCGTGCTACCGCATTGAACAAGACAGGAACAACACATCATGCAGATCGAAACGCCACCCACCGAGAAGCCCTACGACAAGCCCGAGGGCGAGCGCCGCGGCCTCGTGATCGTCAACACCGGCGACGGCAAGGGCAAGAGCACCGCGGCCTTCGGCCTGGCGCTGCGCGCGCATGGGCGCGGCAAGGCGGTGAAGATCTATCAGTTCATGAAGGTGCCGAGCGCGCGCTTCGGCGAGCACCGAATGTTCGAGCAGATCGGCATTCCCATCGAAGGGCTGGGCGACGGCTTCAGCTGGAAGAGCCAGGACCTGGAGCATTCGGCACAGCTCGCGCGCGATGGCTGGGCCCGGGCCGCGGCCACCATCCTCGCGGGCGGGCATTTCCTGGTGGTGCTGGACGAGATCACCTATCCGCTGATCTACGGCTGGCTGCCGCTGGAAGAGGTGCTGCGCGTCTTGCGCGAGCGGCCCAAGGACGTGCATGTGGTGTTGACCGGGCGCCGAGCCCCGCCCGAACTGATCGAACTGGCCGACACGGTGACCGAGATGCGGCTTGAGAAGCACGCCTTCCAGGCCGGCATTCCCGCGCAGCGCGGCATCGAAGATTGAGGCCGTGAACTTCACTGGCGCCCTGGTCGGCATCGCGGCGATCTGGATCGCGCTGCTGCTGGATCGCCTGTTCGGCGAGCCCCCGGCGCGCTGGCATCCCGTGGTTTGGATGGGGCAGTACCTGGGCTGGATGGGGCGCCGCATTGCCCCGCCGGCAGATGCGCCGCTGGGTGCGGACTTCAGGCGCTTCTTCGCCGGTGCGCTGGCCTGGATCCTGGGCGCCTGCGTGGTGGTGGCCGTTGCGCTGGCCCTGCAGGCGGCAGCCGGCCGGCTGCCGGCCTGGGCGGCCGCGCTCTTGATCGGCATCGCGCTCAAGCCGCTCCTGGCCTGGCGCATGCTGCGGCGCGAGGTGCTGTCGGTGGAGCGCGCATTGGCGCAGTCGCTCGATGCAGGGCGCGAGCAGTTGAGCTACCTGGTCAGCCGCGACGTCACCCGCCTGGGCGAAAGCGAGGTGCGCGAGAGCGCCATCGAATCGCTCGCGGAGAACCTCAACGATTCGCTGGTGGCGCCGCTGTTCTGGTTCGCAGTCGCGGGCCTGCCGGGCGCGGCGCTCTATCGCCTTGCCAACACCGCCGATGCCATGTGGGGCTACCACGGCGTGCGCGGCGGCCGGGTGTGGGAATGGGCCGGCAAGTTCGCGGCGCGTGCCGACGATCTGCTGTCCTGGGTGCCGGCGCGCATCACCGCAGTTCTCATGTCGCTGGCGGCGCTGCGCTGGCCGCGCGGGCTGCGCGCCGAGGCCAGGCGCACGCCCTCGCCCAACAGCGGTTGGCCGATGGCGGCCATGGCGCTGCTGCTGGATTTGCGCCTGGGCAAGCCCGATTTTTATGTGCTGCACCGTGACGGCCATGCCGCGCTGGCCGAGGACACCGGGCGTGCCCTGCGGCTCTGCGCGCGCGTGGTGGTGCTGGCCGGCTTGCTGGCCAGCGCCGCCTTGCTGGGGCCGGAGGCCGCATGAACGCGGAACATGGCGGGCCCGATGCACTTGGCATTCCGCTGCACGACTTCTCGACCAACGCCAACGCCTGCGGGCCCTGTCCGCAGGCGCTGGCTGCCATTACGCAAGCGGATGCCGCGCGCTATCCCGATCCGGCCTATGCCCAATTGCGCGCGCGACTGGCGAGCTTTCATGGCGTGGGCGCGCAGCGCATCCACCTGGCGGCCAGCGCCAGCGAATTCATCGTCCGCATCACCGCCGCCGTGGCGTGCCGAGGCGGGCAGGGCGTTGCCGTGCCGCTGCCGGGCTACGGCGACTACGCACGCGCCGCGCATGCGCAGGGCCTGGTGCTGGTGCCGGCGAGCGCTGCACAGTTGCTGTGGCAATGCGATCCCGCCAGCCCGAGCGGTCAATCGGTTGAGTTGATCGAACCCGCCCCTGGCGCGGTGGGTGTGCTCGACTGCGCCTATGCGCCGTTGCGCCTCACTGGCAGCGCACGCTCGTGCGAAGCCTTGTGGCAGCTCTGGACGCCCAACAAGGCACTGGGCCTGACAGGCGTGCGCGCCGCCTACGCCATCGCACCGGTCGAAGGGGATGAGGCCCTGCAGGAACTGCTCGACGCGCTGATGCCCTCCTGGCCCATCGGCGCACATGGCGTTGCTTTGCTGCAAACCTGGACGCAGCCCGCGGTCCAGCAGTGGCTGCGCGACAGCCTGCCGCTGTTGCGCGATTGGAAGGCGTCGCAGGTCCAGCTGTGCGAAAGACTGAACTGGCGCTGCCTGCCCAGTGACGCCAGCTTCTTCTGCGCCGAGCCGGCCACCAAGGACCTGCCCGCCATGCTGCGCCACCTGCGCACGCAGGGCATCAAGCTGCGCGATGCCCGCTCGCTGGGCCTGCCCGGCCATGTGCGGCTGAACGTGCTGCCGCCAGCCTCGCAGCAGGCACTGCGCGCTGCCCTCGTGCATTGGCGCTAGTCCATTTGCCGTGTTGCCGCATTGCGGTCACCGGATTAAGGTCCCGCTCGCCTCATAGGAGACGGACATGCTGCTGGTCAAAGGCAAGGAAGGCGCGCAGGTCAAGGCACTCAAGGCCAAGCTCTCGGCGGAGCTGGGCGCGGATGCCGCGGCCTTTCCGGGCTTGGGTACGGGTCAGGTCTTCGACGCCGACACCGAAGCAGCGGCGCGGCGCTGGCAGTCCGGCGTGGGCATCGTGGCCGACGGCATCGTCGGCCCCTATTGCCTGGTGCTGCTGGGCCTGCAGGCGCCACGTCCGCTGGAACTGGCGCTGGACCTGGCCTCGGTGCGGCGCCTCTTTCCCGCCACCAAGCCTTCCAACATCGCGCGCTACCTGCCCTATGTCTGCGCCGCGCTGGCGGCGCTGGACCTGACCGACCGGCCGATGATCCTGGGCGCGCTGGGCACCATCCGCGCCGAGAGCGAAGGCTTCTTGCCGATCTCGGAGTACCCCTCGCAGTACAACACCAAGCCCGGGCTGCCACCCTTCAGCGCCTACGACGGCCGCCTGGGAAACAACCAGCCGGGCGACGGCGCGCGCTACCGCGGCCGCGGCTTCGTACAGCTCACCGGCAAGGCCAACTACAAGACCTACTCGGAGCGCATCGGCATCGACCTCGTGGGCAATCCCGACTGGGCCAACGCGCCTGAAGTCGCTTCGCTGCTGCTGGCCAGCTACCTGGCCGACCACGCGCCGGCGATGCGCAAGGCGCTGGCCGCCGGCAACCATGCGGCGGCGCGCAAGCTGGTGAACGGCGGCTCGCATGGGCTGGACCGCTTCAAGAGCGTGTTCGAGATTGCCGCCACGGTGTGGCCGCTGGTGGCCGCGCCATCGCCGGCACCGGCCACCAGCCCCTATGCGCCGGGGCTTGCCGCGGGGCGCCGACGAGCGGGTGCCACGGCCGCGGCGGCCATGCCGGTGAAGCCGGCACGCGCGCTCGACGCGAAGAAGGACCCGGTGGACCTGCGCGACCGGGCCTACCAGCCGCCGCCCGTGACCTTGCCCGACGAATACCCATCGCAGAAGGACGTGGGCACCTTCCTGCACATCTACACCCAGGCCAGGCTGATCCTCGACCAGGGGCAGGAGGGCGCCTGCACCGGCTT
>DATILH010000080.1:0-24350 GCA_035476655.1 Variovorax sp. | reverse complement strand
GAACGACTTGAGGGCGGCCGCGAAAGTGAGCCCCGCCTTTTCGTTCACGTTGACCTGGTTCACGCCCGGCATGTTGATTTCCGACGGGTCCTCCGCGGTGGAGATGTTCACCCCGGGCTTGTTCAGCAGGTTCAGGCAGGTATAGAGCGACACGGTCTTGCCCGAGCCCGTGGGGCCGGTGACCAGCACCATGCCGTAAGGACGGCTCACCGCATCGAGCAGCCGCTGTTTTTCCTCGGGCTCGTAGCCAAGGGCATCCACGCCCAGCCGGGCGCTGCTCGGGTCCAGGATACGGATCACGATCTTCTCGCCGAACAGCGTCGGCAGGGTGCTCACCCGGAAGTCGATGACGCGCTCCGGCCCGATCTTGAGCTTCATGCGGCCGTCTTGCGGAATGCGCTTTTCGGAAATGTCCAGGCGCGAGATCACCTTGATGCGCGAGGCCAGCTTTTCCTTGATGACCACCGGCGGCGTGGCGATCTCACGCAATTCTCCGTCGACCCGAAAGCGCACCCGGTAGTTGTGCTCGTAGGGCTCGAAGTGGATGTCCGAGGCGCGCATGCTGAAGGCGTCCAGCAGCATCTTGTGCAGGAAGCGCACCACGGGCGCGTCTTCGACTTCGGCACTGGCCTGGTCGTTGGTGTCCTGCGTCTCGGTGGCGGTGTCGTCGAACTCGAATTCGACACCGACGATGCTGTCGATGGTCTCCGCCGCGCTCACGGCCGCCGCCTCGACCATGCGCGACAGCTTGTCGAATTCGGCGATGACCCAGTCCACGCCCATCTGCGAGGCGAACTTGATCTTCTCGACCGCCTGCTGGTCCGAGGGGTCGGCCGTCGCCACGATCAGGCGGTTGTTGCGCTTGCTCAGGACGACGATGCGATAGGCCTGGCACATCTTCGGATCGAGCAGATCCTTGGGCAGGCGCTGAGGGTCGACCGCATTGAGGTCGAGCAGGGGGGCGCCAAAGGCGCTGGATAGGGTGTGGGCCAAGTCGGCCGCCGAGACGGCGCCTGTTCCCGTCAACTCCGCAATGAAGCTGCTGCGCGAGCTCAGCGACTTCTGATAGATCTCTTCGGCCTGCTTGGCCTGCAGCTTGCCCGCGGAAATCAGCGCGCGGGCCAGCCCCGGCAACGCGACCGGCGCGCTGTCCTTCGCTAGAGGTTCCGCAGCAGCAGCCATTCAACAACCGTAAAAAATGTCACTAATTGATACTGATCATCGCTGATCGCATTCATGGTGTAAACCGCCGGCCAAGGCCGCTCCGCGCAGCATTTGGCATTACATGGAGAAAAGTCTCAAGGGAAGGAAGGCGAATACTCGCACTCCGGCTCCTGCGGCAAACCTTGGAAAGGATAAGCGCAATGGGCGCGTGTGTGGTCTCGTGTGGTCTCGCGTGGCCTTGTCGAAACAGCCTATGTCGACTCCGCGCCACGCTTGGGTTGCCGGCTACTGAATACGGCTTAGCGCGAGAGTTCTCGCGCTGCGGCATGCCAAGGGCAAAAGAAAAAGGACCTGACGATTTCTCGTCAGGTCCTTGATTTCATGTTGGGTGGTGGGCCCTGAGTGACTCGAACACTCGACCTACGGATTAAGAGTCCGCTGCTCTACCAACTGAGCTAAGAGCCCCTGAAAAAGCATTGCTGCTCTCAGGCAATCCCACGAGTATAGCCCACTTTTTCGCCCTCGTCGAAGCCGCTCAACTTTCTTCTGCGCATGCGCTTGCCGCGCCCGTTGCGACATAAACCGAAGGTTTTCATGAGTCGGTGGGCCCGATTTGCGTCATCCGTTCCAGGCAAAGGTTTCGCCAAATATTGCCCAAATGTGAGTTGACGGCGGCGCCGAGGGCGGGCTTCTTGTTACTTGGCCCTTCTAGGATGCGCCAAGCCTCGGCAACGAAGAAAAGCACAATGTCATCTCATCTCGCACGCCTGTCCCACGCCATTGTCCTTGTGAGCCTTGCGGCCGCCAGCATGACGGCAACCGCCCAGATTCATCGTTGCAAGGACGAGAACGGCCAGACCATCCTGTCCGATCGTCCCTGCGGCGTCGATGCGGCCCGGCAGGACGCACCGAAAGGCGCCGCCGGCGGCGCGGTCGACCGGATCTCGGCGCCGCAGATGGTCGGCGCCCGTTCGCGCGACGGGGCCAGCCAGTACGACTTCATCCCGGACCGCGGCGCCAGGCCGCCAGGGTCGCAACGACAAGGCAAATAGCAGGGCGGCCGCAACGGCCGCTTTTTTTCGCCTCCCGCGCTATGCCGCTTCGACATATCTAAAAGTGCCGGGGCGGGATAGCGGCCATTGACTTGGCTGGAGATAGTTCATGACGCCGGTGCAGCGCGAACACCGGCGATGAACCAACAAGTCAATGAGGAGACAAAGAATGAATTCGCGCGCTCATGCTCGGCTCGCCGCCGGCATTGCCCTGGCTTTGCTGGGGGCAGTCCCATCGTCCTTTGCGCAAGCCCGCCCGACTGACAGCGTCAACTTCTATGGGGTGCTCGACGAGTACGTGGGATCGCTTCGCCGCAGCGACCAGAACGGCCGCACCGCGGTGCTGAACAGCGGCGGCATGACCACTTCCTTCTGGGGTGTGCGTGGCGTCGAGGATCTGGGCGGTGGCCTGCGCTCCTTCTTCGCCCTGGAGAGCTTCTTCCAGGTCGACACCGGCGCGACCGGACGCACGGCCGCTGACCCGCTCTTCTCGCGCAACGCCTTCGTGGGCCTGGGCGGTGCCTATGGGCAACTGGCCCTGGGGCGGCAAACCAACGCGCTCTACACCGCTACCGGCAATTTCAATCCATTTCTCGCCTCGGCCAATATGAGCCCCGTCATGCTGCAGGTCTGGAACGCCGGCTACAACCGCGCGGTCCTGGGCGACAGCGTGTGGAACAACGCCTTGCAGTACACCTCGCCGGACGTGGCAGGCTTTCGCGCTTCCGCCGCCTACGCCCTGGGCGAAGTGAGCAGCGAGGGTGGCGTGCGCAACGTCAACCTGACGCTCAACTACGCGAGCGGTCCGTTCGCGGCAGTCATCTCCGCCCAGCAGGCCGAAACCGGCCCAGGCTTTTCCGCCTCGATCACGAGCCAGGATGCCCAGATGGCCGGTCTCGCCTACGACTTCGAGTTCGTGAAGGTCTACGGCCAGTACTTCCACACCGACACGCCCGACATACGCACCACCACCCGCACGGCGCAGTTGGGCTTCGCGGTACCGGTGGGCGCGGGGCGCATCATGGCCACCGTCTCTCGCACCGACCGGGACAGCGCAAGCGCCGACACCCGTCGCGTCACCGCGGCCATCGGCTATGACCACGACCTTTCCAAGCGCACCGATCTCTATGCCGTCTATCTTTCGGACAAGCTCACCGGCTTCGAGAGCGAAGGCAACGTGGCATTCGGCGTGCGGCACCGCTTCTGAGAACCTCATGAACACCATCTCGAAATTCACCAGTCGCGCGGCACTTGCACTGGCAGCGCTCGCCCTTTGCACCGGCGTGCAGGCGCAGCCGTCTTCGAGCAAGCCGATCCGCATCGTGGTGCCCTTTGGCCCCGGCGGCGTTGCCGACCTCACAGTGCGCACGGTGGCGCAGAAGATGTCGGACTCGATGGGGCAGAGCATCGTCGTCGACAACAAGCCGGGCGCTGGTGGCGTGGTCGCGGCCGACACCGTGGCCAAGGCGGCACCGGACGGGCTCACCGTCCTTTTGATGTCCAACGGCAATGCGGTGAGCGCGGGATTGTTCGAGCGCCTGCCCTTCGACACCATGAAGGACTTCGCGCCGGTCTCGACGCTGGGCTACTTCGACATCGCGGTCGTCACGGCCGCGGATTCGAAATTCAAGTCGATGAACGAGTTGCTGGCGCATGCGAAGGCGCACCCGGGCACCGTCAACATCGGCACCATCAACGTCGGCAGCACTCAGCATCTGGCAGCCGAACTCCTCAAGCGCAGCACCGGCATCGACGTGCAGGTGGTTCCCTTTAATGGCTCGCCCGCCATGATCACCGCGCTGCGCGGCGGGCAGATCGATGCCGGCGTCGAGATCCTCGCCCCGATCCTGGGCCAGATCACCGGCAAGTCGCTGCGCCCCATCGCGGTGATGGGCAAGAAGCGCTCCTTCGCGCTGCCGGACACGCCGACGGTGGCGGAGAGCGGCGCGCCCGGCTTCAGCGTCTCGTCCTGGAACGCCTTGGCGGTGCCCGCCAAGACCCCGGCGGCCGTCGTCGCCCGGCTCAACAAGGAGGCCAATGCCGCGCTGGCTGCGCCGGAGGTCAGGGAGCGCCTGCGCCAGCTCGGCGTCGATGCCCAGGGCAGTACGCCGCAGCAGCAGGCCGAGTTGCTGAAGGGCGAGATTCAGCGCTGGTCGGAAGTCATCCGCCAGGCGGGCATCCCCAAACAGTGAGTCAATTCTTCGACGCGCTCGGCACGCCGCGCATCGTTTCGCTCACGACCTCCCGCAGCAGCTTGAGCGTGGCCTGCTGCGTGAGCGTGGCCGGCCTCTGAGAACTGGCCGCCAGCGCCAGGCGACTGCGCAGCGGCGAGTTCGCGATGCGCCGAATCGAAAATTCCTGTGGACGCGGCGCAGTCAGCACCGCATTTGCCGACAGCACGGCCAGGCCCACGCCGTCGACCACGAGGTCGAGGATGGCGGCCACGCCGTCGATCTCCATGGCGATCGACGGGCGGCAGCCGATGTTCGCCAGCTCCGCCTCGACCAGCATGCGGATGGAATTCGGCTGAGTCGGAATCACCAGCGGCGCCGCGGCCAAGTCGCGCAGGGAGACCTCCGCATCGCCTTCGGCCGCTGGGCCGACCAGGTACAGCTCCTCTTCCAGGATCACGACACTGTCGATCTCGGCGGAAGGCGCCGGGTTGTAGAGCAGCGCCAGGTCGATGCGCCCGGCGATCACGGACTCCTGGATGCTGCTGGACAGGGCTTCGGTGATCGACAGGCTGGCGTTGGGCAACTGCTGGCGGAAGGCCCGGGTCAGCGGCACGGCGATGCGCTTGGCGATGCTGGGCGGCAGGCCCACCGCGACGCGGCCGGCCAAGGCCCCGCGCAGGCGCCCGAGGTCTTCCTTGGCACGCTCGATCTGGTGCAGGATGCCGCGGCCGTGCTCGAGCAGCACCCGCCCCGCATCCGTGAGGGTGACGCCGCGCCCATTGCGCGTCAGCAGGTTTTGCCGCAGCTCTACCTCGAGCTGGCGCACTTGTCGGCTGAGTGCGGGCTGTGCGACATCCATGACGATCGATGCCCGGGTGAAACTGCCCAACTCGGCGACGCGAACGAAGTACTCCAGCTGCTTGAGATCCATGCCGCGAGTCTAGGGCGGGGGAGCGAGCCGCCCTTGGCGTTATGCCCAGTAAAGGCGCATCGGGTTGTCGACCAGCAGCCTTTGCTGCAACTGCGCCGTCGGGGCGATGCGGGGAATCATGTCGACCAGGCCGCCGTCGTCGGGCATGTGCGTCTTCATGTTCGGATGCGGCCAGTCGGTGCCCCACAGCACCCGATCCGGAAACTCCTCGACCAGGCGGCGCGCGAAGGGCACGACGTCGTCATAGCCGGGGGCGCCGGAGAGCGACAGCCGCTCCGGGCAGCTCACCTTCGACCAGATGTTCGGGTGCTCGCGCATCAGCCGCAGGAAGCGCTCGAACTGCGACCCGTCGACCGGCTGGCCGACATCGGGTCGCCCCATGTGGTCGACCACGACGATCTGCGGCAGCCGGGTGAAGAAGTCCCAGAGCTCGGGCAGGTCCTGTGCCTCGAAGTACACGACCACATGCCAGCCCAGCGGCGCGATGCGCTGCGCGATGGCCATCAGCACCTCGCGGGGTGTGAAATCGGCCAGGCGCTTGAGGAAGTTGAAGCGCACGCCGCGCACGCCGGCCTCGTGCAGGCGGCGCAGCTCGGCATCGCTCACCGTCGGCCCGACCGAGGCCACGCCGCGCGCCCGGCCATTCGAATGCGCGACGGCATCGAGCAGGGCTCGGTTGTCGTTGCCATGGCAGGTGGCCTGCACGATCACGTTGCGCTCGAAGCCCAGGTGATCGCGCAGCGCGAAGAGCTGGTCCTTGGAGGCATCGCAGGGCGTGTACTTGCGTTCGGGTGCAAACGGGAACACTGCCGCCGGCCCGAAAACGTGGCAATGCGCGTCCACCGCGCCCGGCGGCGGGGTGAAGAGGGGCTTCGACGGAGCCGGGTGGAAACAGAGCCAGCCTTCGTCCATGGTGCTGGCGGGCGGCGTAGTCGCTGTGTGCATGGCGCCCATCTTGCGCGGCTTTCGGACTGCTAGCGAGCCCCCTGGCGCGCTAGCTGCTAGTGCGTTCCGGCATGGCGACGCCCCAAAGAAAACAACGCTGGCGCCGGCGGGCGTCAAGCGTTGCTGTGCAGGGAAATGTGTTGGTGGAGAGGAGGAGGATCGAACTCCCGACCTCCGCATTGCGAACGCGGCGCTCTCCCAGCTGAGCTACCCCCCCAACGCGCTACAAGTCTAGCGCGAAATCCGAGGAGCCAGGCGCGTGCCAAGATGCCGCCCATTTGCGGTACGAGGAATTTCGAAGCGATGACCACCCCCGACACCGATTGGCTGGAGCACATGTACAACAACCGGGCGCGGGTGCCCGAACACGGTGAGTACTTCGCACGCTGGGCCGCCGAATCGGCCCGGGTGCGTGCGGGGCAGCCGTCCCACATCGACGTGCCTTACGGCCAAGGCGTGAACGAGACGCTCGACATCTTCCCGGTGCAGCAATCCGGTGGCCCGGTGCTGTTCTTCATTCACGGCGGCTACTGGCGCTCGCTCGACAAGTGCGACCATTCCTTCATCGCCGAGTCCTTCACCCGCCAGGGAATCTGCGTGGTGGTGCCGAACTACGCCCTGTGCCCGGGCACGGGGGCGGCACCCGTGACCATCCCGCACATTGCGCTGCAGATGGCAAGGGCACTGGCATGGACCTGGCGCCACGTGGCGCAGCACGGCGGCGATCCGGGGCGCATCACGGTGGCAGGCCACTCGGCCGGCGGGCACCTGGCGGCGATGCTGCTGGCCTGCCGCTGGAAGAAGGTTGGGCCCGACTTGCCGGCGCAGGCAGCGCGCAACGCACTCTCGCTCTCCGGCCTGTTCGACCTGGAGCCGATGCGCCTGACGCCTTCGTTCCAGGCCTCGCTGCGCCTGACGCCTTCCGACGTCCGGCGCGCCAGCCCGGCGCTGTGGCCAGCGCCGAAGCGCGGCGTGCTCTACAGCGTGGTCGGCGCCAAGGAGAGCGAGGAATTCCTGCGCCACAACGCGCTGATCGCCAAGGCCTGGGGAAGCCGCGCGGTGCCGGTGTGCGAGGAACTGCCGGGGCGCGACCATTTCGGCATCGTCGATGCGCTGGCCGACCCCGCGCAGCGGCTGCACGGCCTGGCCATGCAACTGCTGCGCGCCTGAGGCGCGCTCACATCAGCAGGTGTTCGCCTGCGTTGTCGCCGCCCAGGGTGACGTAGTTGACCTTGCGGATGTCCATCAGCTTGCGGCCGCCGGAATAGCTGATGGAGCTTTGCACGTCCTGCTCCATCTCGACCAGGGTGTCGGCCAGCTTGCCCTTGACGGGCTCCAGGATGCGCTTGCCCTCGACGTGCTTGTATTCGCCCTTGTTGAAGTCGCTGGCCGAGCCGTAGTACTCCTTGAAGAGTGCGCCGTCGACTTCCACCGTCTTGCCGGGCGATTCCTCGTGGCCGGCGAAGAGCGAGCCGATCATCACCATCGAGGCGCCGAAGCGGATGCTCTTGGCGATGTCGCCGTGGTCGCGGATGCCGCCGTCGGCAATGATGGGCTTGGTCGCCACGCGCGCGCACCACTTGAGCGCCGAGAGTTGCCAGCCGCCGGTGCCAAAGCCCGTCTTCAGGCGGGTGATGCAGACCTTGCCCGGGCCGATGCCCACCTTGGTTGCGTCGGCGCCCCAGTTCTCCAGGTCGATCACGGCTTCGGGCGTGCCCACGTTGCCGGCGATGATGAAGGACTTCGGCAGCTTCTGCTTGAGGTAGCCGATCATGTTCTTCACCGTGTCGGCATGGCCGTGGGCGATGTCGATGGTGATGAATTCCGGCACCAGGCCGGCAGCGGCCAGCTGGTCGACGGTGTCGTAGTCGGGCTTCTTCACGCCCAGCGAGATCGACGCGAACACGCCTTGGCCGTGCATGTCCTTGACGAACTTCACGTTGTCGATGTCGAAGCGGTGCATCACGTAGAAGTAGCCGTTCTTGGCCAGCCAGACGCAGATGGACTCGTCCACCACCGTCCTCATGTTGGCCGGCACGACCGGGATGCGGAACTTGTGGCCGCCGAGCTCGACGCTGGCGTCGCACTCGGAGCGGCTTTCCACGCGGCACTTGCGTGGAAGAAGAAGGATGTTGTCGTAGTCGAAGATTTGCATGAACCAGGCTCCGGAAAAGGAATCGTTGAAGAACGAGTGAGCGCTTGGTCCGGCCGGTTTTTGCAGCACTTCTTTTGGCCACAAAAAACCGGGCGCAAGAATCTTGGGCCCGGTGACTGATTTTACGCCATTGCGCGCCCGCGCGCTGCTGAGCAAATTCGTATGAAGGCCATACGCTGCGCTTTCTACAATCAAGCAATGCTTACTGATCTCGACGCGGTTGCCGCCCAATCCCCGCTGGTGCAAACACTCAATGCCGAGCAGCGCGCCGCGGTGACCCTGCCCGAAGGGCATGCCCTGATCCTGGCCGGCGCTGGCTCCGGCAAGACGCGCGTCTTGACCACGCGCATTGCGTGGCTATTGCAGACTGGCCAGGTCTCGCCCGGCGGCATTCTGGCCGTGACTTTCACCAACAAGGCCGCCAAGGAGATGATGACGCGCCTGTCGGCCATGCTGCCGGTGAATGTGCGCGGCATGTGGATCGGTACCTTCCACGGGTTGTGCAACCGCTTCCTGCGCGCGCATTGGAAGCTGGCCGGCCTGCCCTCGACCTTCCAGATCCTCGACACCCAGGACCAGCTTTCGGCCATCAAGCGCCTGATGAAGCAGTTCAACGTCGACGACGAGCGCTTCCCTGCCAAGCAGACGCAATGGTTCATCGCCGGCGCCAAGGAAGACGGCCTGCGCCCGCGCGACATCGAGGCGAAGAACAGCGACGACCGCAAGAAGATCGAGCTCTACCAGCTCTACGAGGAGCAGTGCCAGCGCGAAGGCGTGGTCGACTTTGGCGAACTGATGCTGCGCAGCTACGAGCTGCTGCGCGACAACGATCCGATCCGCGAGCACTACCAGCGGCGCTTCCGGCACATCCTTATCGACGAGTTCCAGGACACCAACCGCCTGCAGTACGCCTGGATCAAGATGCTGGCTGGCACGACGACCGAGGGCCGCTTCGTGCCCGGCGACAACAGCGTGCTGGCAGTGGGCGACGATGACCAGAGCATCTATGCCTTCCGCGGCGCGCGGGTCGGCAACATGGTCGACTTCGTGCGCGAGTTCGACGTTGCGCACCAGATCAAGCTCGAGCAGAACTACCGCAGCTACAGCAACATCCTCGATTCGGCCAACCAGCTCATCAGCCACAACAGCCAGCGCCTGGGCAAGAACCTGCGTACCGATCAAGGCCCGGGCGAGCCGGTGCGCGTCTACGAGGCGCCCAGCGACTTTGCCGAGGCGCAGTGGGTGGTGGAGGAAATGCGCCAGCTGGTGCGTGACGATTTCGAGCGCAAGGAAATGGCGGTGCTCTACCGCAGCAATGCGCAAAGCCGGGTGATCGAAACCGCGCTCTTCAATGCCGGCGTGCCCTATCGCGTGTACGGCGGCCTGCGCTTCTTCGAGCGCGCCGAGATCAAGCATGCGCTGGCCTACCTGCGCCTCCTGGAGAACAAGGACGACGACACCAGCTTCCTGCGCGTGGTGAACTTCCCGCCGCGCGGCATCGGCGCGCGCAGCATCGAGCAGTTGCAGGACTCGGCCCGCGCCGCCGGCTGTTCGCTGCATGCGGCGGTGAGCACGCTCAGCGGCAAGGCCGGCGCCAACCTGTCGGCCTTCGTCGCCAAGCTGGACGTGCTGCGCGAGCAGACCCAGGGCATCACCCTGCGCGAGATCATCGAACTGGTGCTGCAGCACAGCGGCCTGGTCGAGCACTACCGGGCCGACCGCGAAGGGGCGGATCGCATCGAGAACCTGGACGAACTGGTGAATGCGGCCGAAAGCTTCGTCACTCAGGAGGGCTTCGGCCGCGACGCGGTCGCGCTGCCGGTGGACGAACTGCGCCAGTCGCCGGCCAGCCAGGGCATCGACACTTCGCGTCCGCTGCTCGACGAACTGCTGCCGTCGCTGCCCGATGCCGACACCGGCGAGACCTTGAGCCCGCTGGCGGCCTTCCTGACGCATGCGGCCCTGGAGTCAGGCGACAACCAGGCGCAGGCCGGGCAGGACGCGGTGCAGCTGATGACGGTGCATGCCGCCAAGGGCCTGGAATTCGACTGTGTCTTCATCACCGGCCTGGAAGACGGCATCTTCCCGCACGAGAACTCCATGAGCGACCGCGAGAGCCTGGAGGAAGAGCGCCGCCTGATGTACGTGGCCATCACCCGCGCCCGCAAGCGCCTGTACCTGAGCCATTCGCAGACGCGCATGCTGCATGGCCAGACCCGCTACAACGTGAAGAGCCGCTTCTTCGAGGAACTGCCCGAGGAAGCGCTCAAGTGGCTGACGCCCAAGAACCAGGGCTTCACGCCCTCGGCCTTCGGCTATGGCGGCGGCTATGGCAGCACCCGGGGCGCGAGCGGCTACGGCGGCAGCTATGGAAGCAGCAAGGGAGAAACCTTCCCCAGCCCGCCGGTGCCGCCGCAGAAGGCTGCCCCTTCACACGGCCTGCGCTCAGGCATGCAGGTCTTCCACAACAAGTTCGGCGAGGGCGCGGTGCTGGCGCTGGAAGGCACGGGCGACGACGCGCGGGCCCAGGTGAAGTTCACGCGCCACGGGGTGAAATGGCTGGCCCTCAGCGTCGCCAAGCTGACGCCGATCTGAGCCGGCATCAGTCCTCGCTGAACGAATCGCGAAAGCTGAACCAGATCGAGCTGAAGAACATCGCCGCCATCACCAGCGCGCCGCCCACCATGAGCACGCTGCCGATGGCCGAGGCGGCATCGCCGCCGCCCATGGCGCCAACGGCCACCATCAAGCCGGTGATCAGGCTGATCACGATGCCGGCGCCGATGAAGACGCCCAGCCAGACGATGCCGAACACGGTTAGCGCGCCGATGTTGCGAAAGCAGGCCACCAGGCTGAAGAAGATGCTCTTGACCGGCGGCACCCTGTGCCAGTGCATCAGCGCCGGCGCATGCCAGAAGGCCAGCGACAGCGGCAGGTACAGCGCCATGGCAATCCACAGCGCGAGCTGGAAATCGGTCTGCTGCGCCGCTTCGCGGGTGAGCGGACGGCCCAGCAGGTAGACCCCGGCGAACTGCCCGCCGTCGGCGATCGCCGAGATTGCCATCACCACCAGGAAGCTGCCGGCATAAAGCGCGCCCAGCAGCAGCAGGGGGCGCAGGTCCTGCCGTACCGCCCGAATGGCCGCCATGAAGACGCTGCCGGCCGGCGGCTTGGGGCCCTGCGCCGCATGGGCGCTGGCCGCCATCAGGCCCAGCGTCATGCTCGGCAGCAGCACCAGTGCCAGGGTTCCGCCGACGAGGGGCAGCTGCGAGGCGATCGACACCATCGCCATGAAGAGGAAGAACAGCGAGATGAAGGCCAGCGGCTGCCTGAAGAAGGCCTGCAGCCCTTGGCGGACCCAGAGCGTGCCGTTGCGGGCGGGAACGATATTGAGCTTCATGTCAGTGCCCGCCCGGCCGCCCGAAGGGCACTGAGCACCCCCTCGGGGGGCAGCGATACACGAAGTGATGAGCGTGGGGGTTCATCTCAGTTTTCCATCACGCTATCGCGTGACCCGCGACGCATGAAACCTTGCTGTAATTGAGGGGCGGCGTCCGGCAAAGAGGTCGGTTTGTACTTGGTGCCTCGAACCCGTATCTCAGTTGGACCCGCGGCTCCACGAGCACCCCGTACTGTTGCCTTGGGCCTTGCGCCCTTGAGCACGCATTTCAGACTTCGATGACGTGGGCCGCACGCCGATGTCGCCGCACATTGGAGGCGATCATAGAAGTCATCTATGCGCGCTGCGCGGGCCTGGATGTTCATAAGCAAACCGTGGTGGCGTGCGTGCGCATCGCCGGCGACGGCCCCCCGTTGCAGGAAGTGCGCACCTTCGCCACCACCACCTCGGGTCTGTTGGCCCTGGCCGACTGGCTCGATTCCTTCGGTATCGAGCAGGTGGGCATGGAGGCCACGGGCGTCTACTGGAAGCCGGTGTGGCACGTGCTCGAAGGGCATTTCGAACTGGTGCTGGCCAACGCCGCGCACGTGAAGAACGTGCCCGGGCGCAAGACCGACGTCAACGATGCGATGTGGCTGGCCGATCTGCTGGCGCATGGCCTGATCCGCGCCAGCTTCGTGCCGCCGGTGGCCGTGCAGGAGTTGCGCACGCTCACGCGCACCCGCAAGCAGTTCGTGCGCGAAAAGAGCGCTCACGCCCAACGTATCGAGAAGGTGCTCGAAGACGCCAACCTCAAGCTCAGTGTCGTGCTCAGCGACATCCTGGGCAAGAGAGCGCGTGCGGTGCTGCAGGCCATCATCGACGGTCACAGCAACCCCGAGCACCTGATCTCCTGCATCGGTCGCGTCAAGGCCAGCCGCGCCGAGCTGCTCGAAGCCCTGCGCGGTCGCATCGGCGAGCACCACCGCTTCATGCTCAGGCTGCACCTGGGCCACATCGACGCCCTGGATCGAGCCATCGCCACCATCGAAAAGGAGGTGGGCCTGGGGCTCGAGCCGTTTCGACAAGCCGCCAAGCTCCTGAGCACCATACCGGGCCTGAGCGCTGTCAGCGCCCATGTGGTGGTGGCCGAGATCGGCATCGACATGTCGCGCTTCGCCACACCCGGGCATCTGCTGTCCTGGGCCTGCCTGTGCCCGCGCAACGACGAGAGTGCGGGCAAGCGCCGCAGCACCCGGCTGCGCCGTGGCGGCAAATGGCTCAAGACCACCCTCGTGCAGGCCGCCTGGGCGGCCGTGAGGGTCAAAGGTGGGGCTACCTGCAAGCCCAGTTCCATCGTCTGCGTGCCCGCCGCGGCGCCAAGAAGGCCATCATTGGCGTGGCCGCCTCCATGCTCACCGCCGCCTGGCACATGCTGCGCGACGGCACCGAATGGCATGACCTGGGCGCCACCCACTTCGACCGCGCCGACGCCCACAAAACCGCCAATCGCCTCATCCGAAGACTGCAGCAGATTGGCTACAACGTGCAGGTCACTCCGACATAAGCAGGACAGTTTCATTTCAGGCCGCCATCTGCTCTGGCTCGCGGTACTTGTCGAAGGGATGCAGGGCGCGCGCCCGGCCGCGCAGCACCCGCTCGAAATGCGTCGGGTCGTGCGGCTTGAGCATGGAGGCTTCGCGCGGCAGGTAGAAGTCCCACAGGCGCGAAATCCAGAAGCGCAGGGCGGCGGCGCGCAGCATGGCGGGCAGCAACGCGTGCTCGGCTGCGTTCAGCGGGCGTACCGACTGGTAGGCCTCCAGCAGGGCATTGGCGCGCTCCGGATGATCGACGCCGGTGGGCAGGTCGATGGCCCAGTCGTTCAGGCACACCGCCAGGTCGAACAGCCAGCTGTCGGTGCCGGCAAAGTAGAAGTCGAACACGCCGCTCAAATGCGGCGGATGGCCGGGTTCGTCCTCGCGGATGGCGAACATCGCGTTGTCGCGGAACAGGTCGGCATGGACCGGGCCGCGCGGAAGTGCTGCACAGGCCGCCGATTCGGCCACGTGGTTCTGGTAGGCGAGTTCGCTGGCCAGCAGCGTCGCCTGCGCGGAATCGAGGTAGGGCATGACCACCGGCGCGGTCTCGTTCCACCAGGCCAGGCCGCGCAGATTGGGCTGGATGCGCGGGAAGTCGCGGGCCGCCAGGTGCATGGTGGCGAGATGGCGGCCCAGTTCGGCGCAATGCGCGGCAGTGGGGGACAGTTGGCTCTTGCCGGCCAGGCGATGCACCACTGCCGCTGGCTTGCCGGCCACGATATGCAGGAACTCGCAGGGCGCGTTGGCCGGAATCTCCAATGCATGGCCGTCGGCGGGCTTGATATCCGGGTCGGCAAAGGGCTCCGGCACCTCGATGCCCTTGGCCGCCAGGTGCTTCATCAGGCACAGGTAGTAGGGCAACTGCTCGGCGCGCAGGCGCTCGAACAGCGTCAGCACGTATTCGCCACGGTCGGTGGTGGCGAAGTAATTGGTGTTCTCGATCCCGCCTTCGATGCCCTTGAGCACCTGCAGCGTGCCCAGGCCCAGGCGCGCCATCAGCGCGCCGGCTTCGTCGAACCCGACTTCGGTGAAGACAGCCACCGGCTGCTCAGAACTTCAGCACGTTCCAGAGCGTGGGGCCTGTGCCGCCTGCCGCTTCGCCCTGGCCCTGCGATTGGGTGCGGGCAGGGTCGGTGGGCATGACTTCGTAGGCCGGCATGCGGCCCTTGGGAGTCACGGTGATGCTCTGGGTTTGCCCGCCGTAGCGCAATTCGTCGACCTTGGCGCCGCCATCGTCGATCTGGATGCGCTCGATCTTCTGGTTGCGTCGGCCTTCACGGTTCTTGTCTTCCTGCGCGGTCGCGGCATCAGGCGTCGCAGGGGGAGGTGTCTGCGCCTGCAGGGAGCCGAGTGCAGCGCAGCAGGCCAGGGCCAGCAGCGCGTTACGAACAAGGGGTGAAGTTGAGCGGGACATGATGAAGCTATTGTAGGTCTCGGCAAGGCCTTTTGCTCGGGCCTTTGCGGCCAGGCAACGCGGCTTGGGTGGCAGGCAAAATGCCCGGATGACCGACACCAAGACCCTGCTGCTCGTGGATGGCTCGAGCTATCTGTATCGCGCCTTCCACGCCATGCCCGACCTGCGCGCGGTGCCTGGAGACAGCACCAGCCCCGCGACCGGCGCCATTCGCGGCATGATCAACATGATGACGGCGCTGCGCCGGGAGGTTCGGGCCGACTACGCCGTCTGTGTATTTGATGCCCCCGGAAAGACCTTCCGCGATGAGTGGTATCCGCAGTACAAGGCGAACCGCTCCCCCATGCCGCCTGAGCTGCGCACCCAGATCGAGCCGATCCACGAGGTGGTGCGCCTGCTGGGCTGGCCGGTGCTGTGCGTGCCCGAGGTCGAGGCCGACGACGTGATCGGTACCCTCGCCCACATCGCCGCCGACCAGGGTATCGAAGTGATCGTCTCCAGTGGCGACAAGGACATGAGCCAGCTGGTGACCGAGCACATCACCATCATCGACACGATGAACGGCAAGAAGCGCGACGTGGCCGGCGTCACCGCCGAGTTCGGCGTGCCGCCGCAACTCATGATCGACTACCAGACGCTGGTGGGCGACACGGTGGACAACGTCCCCGGCGTGGAAAAGGTCGGCCCCAAGACCGCTGCCAAGTGGCTGCTGGAATACGGCTCGCTCGATGCGCTGGTGGCCCGCGCCGCCGAGGTGAAGGGCGCCGCCGGCGAGAACCTGCGCAAGGCGCTGGACTGGCTGCCGCAGGGGCGGCGCCTGGTCACCATCCGTACCGACTGCGATCTCGTCGCCCATGTGCCGAGCCTGCCGGCGCTCGATGCCATCGCCATCGGGCCGCAGCAGGTGGAGGCGCTCAAGGTGTTCTACGACCGCTACGGCTTCAAGACCCTGGTCAAGGCCTTGGAGGCACACGAGGTGCCGCCGGAGCTGATCGAGCAAAGCCAGAAGAAGCAGGGCGAGCAGGCGAGCCCGGGCCTGTTCGACGAGCCCAACGTGGCCGCCGCCTCGGCCGCCAGCAACCTGGACTACGACACCGTCATGAGCTGGGAGGCCTTCGATGCCTGGCTGGCCAAGCTGGAGGCGGCCGAACTGGTGGCACTGGACACCGAGACCAATTCGCTGGACGAGATGGTGGCCGAGATCGTCGGCATCTCCTTCAGCGTCAAGCCGGGCGAGGCCGCCTACGTGCCGGTCGGCCACAACTACCCCGGCGCGCCCGAGCAGCTGCCGCGCGACGAAGTGCTGGCGCGCCTCAAGCCCTGGCTGGAGGACGGGAGCAGGAAGAAGCTCGGCCAGCACGTCAAGTACGACCGCCATGTCTTCGCCAACCATGGCATCGAGGTGCAGGGTTATGCGCACGACACCATGCTGCAAAGCTATGTGCTGGAGGTGCACAAGCCGCACGGCCTGGCCAGCCTGGCCGAGCGCCACCTGGGCCGCACGGGCATCGACTACGAGGAATTGACCGGCAAGGGCGCGCACCAGATTTCCTTCTCGCAGGTCGACATCGCCCGGGCCGCCGAGTACTCCTGCGAAGACTCCGACCTGACCCTGGACGTGCACCGTGCCCTCTGGCCGCAACTGCAGGCCAATGAGCAGCTGCGCTTCGTCTACGCGCTCGAGATGGCGAGCAGCGAGGCGCTCTACCGCGTCGAGCGCAACGGCGTGCTGATCGACGCGCCCACCCTGGCGGCGCAGAGCCACGAACTGGGCACGCGCATGATGGCGCTGGAGCAGGAGGCCTACGCCCTGGCCGGCCAGCCCTTCAACCTGGGCAGCCCCAAGCAGATCGGCGACATCTTCTTCAACAAGCTGGGCCTGCCGGTCGTCAAGAAGACGCCCAGCGGCTCGCCCAGCACCGACGAGGAGGTGCTGGAAAAGCTGGCGGAAGACTTCCCGCTGCCGGCCAAGATCCTGGAGCACCGCGGCTTGTCCAAGCTCAAGGGCACCTACACCGACAAGCTGGGGCAGCTCGCCCACCCACGCTCGGGCCGCGTGCACACGCACTATGCGCAGGCGGTGGCGGTGACAGGGCGCCTGTCGAGCAACGACCCGAACCTGCAGAACATCCCGATCCGCACCGTCGAGGGCCGGCGCGTGCGCGAGGCCTTCGTGGCGCCGCCCGGCAGCCTGATCGCCAGCTGCGACTACTCGCAGATCGAGCTGCGCATCATGGCCCACATCAGCGGCGACGAAGCCCTGCTGCGCGCCTTCACCGACGGCATGGACGTGCACCGCGCCACCGCCGGCGAAGTGTTCGGCGTGGCGCCGGACCAGGTCAGCAGCGAGCAGCGGCGCTATGCCAAGGTGATCAACTTCGGCCTGATCTACGGCATGAGCAGCTTCGGCCTGGCGCGCAACCTCGGCATCGAGAACGCCGCGGCCAAGAGCTACATCGACCGCTATTTCGCCCGCTATCCTGGCGTGAAGGCCTACATGGACGAGACGCGCGCGTCGGCCAAGTCCAAGGGCTATGTGGAAACCGTGTTCGGCCGGCGCCTGTACCTGCCGGAGATCAACTCGCCCAACGGTCCGCGCCGCGGCGCCGCCGAGCGCGCTGCCATCAATGCGCCCATGCAGGGAACGGCGGCCGATCTGATCAAGCTGAGCATGGTCAAGGTGCAGGAGGTGCTGGACGCCGAGAAGCGCGGCACCAAAATGATTATGCAGGTGCACGACGAATTGGTGTTCGAAGTGCCGCAGGCCGAGATCGACTGGGTACGCGGCGAGATCCCGCGCCTGATGGCCGGGGTGGCCGAACTCAAGGTGCCGCTGCTGGCCGAAGTCGGGGTCGGTCCCAATTGGGACAAGGCCCATTGAATTCACTTTCGAGAAAGCAAGAAGGAAAGAGACGATGAAGTATTCAAGCGCAACCCGGGCCCTGGTGCTCGCATTCGCGGGCCTGGCCTGCCTGGGCTCGGCCCATGCAGCCAAGGACGATCAGATCCTGGCCGAAGCCGCCCGGCAGAAGCCGGTATTGCTCGAGACGCTGAAGGAGTACGTCTCCATCGAATCGGGCAGCCGCGACCTGGAAGGCCTGGACAGGCTGGCCAACCTGATCGCCGACAAGATGCGCGCCCTGGGCGGCAAGGTCGAACTGATCGAGCCTGCCGGCGCCGACATCTACCGCATGGAAGACACGCCGGAAAAGCTCGGCAAGGTGGTGCGTGCCACATTCACCGGCAGCGGCAGCAAGAAGATCATGCTGATCGCGCACATGGATACCGTCTACCAGCGCGGCATGCTTGCCAAGCAACCCTTCCGTATCGAAGGCGACAAGGCCTTCGGCCTGGGCATCGCGGACGACAAGCAGGGCGTGGCGGTCATCACCCATGTGGTGGCCCTGCTGAAGGCCCTCAACTTCAAGGACTACGGAACGCTCACGGTGCTGATCAACGGCGACGAGGAGATCAGCTCGCCCGGCTCGCGCGCGCTGCTCGCGCGGCTGGGCGGCGAGCACGATGCCGTCATGTCCTTCGAAGGCGCCTCGGTCAAGGAAGACAAGCTCTCGCTCGCCACTGCCGGCATTGCCTCGGTCGCGCTCAACGTCACCGGCAAGGCCTCGCACGCCGGCTCGGCGCCGGAGTTGGGCGTCAACGCGCTGTACGAGTTGTCGCACCAGATCCTGCAGATGCGCGACTTGTCGGACCCGGCCACCGGCTTGAAGATGAACTGGACCATCTCCAAGGCCGGCACCAACCGCAACGTGATCCCGGCCGAGGCCAGCGCCGCCGCCGACGTGCGCGTGCTGAAGGTCAGCGACTACGACCGTATCGAGAAGCAGGTTCAGGAACGCGTGAAGAAGCAACTGGTGCCCGAGGCCAAGGTCGAGATGCGCTTCGAGCGCCGCCGCCCGCCGCTGGAAGCCAGCGAGGCTTCGCGCGCATTGGCCGCCCATGCGCAGGCCATCTACAAGGAACTGGAGCGACCGCTGGGTGCCGATGCGGTGGCGGCCGGCGGCGGCACCGATGCCGCCTTCGCAGCCTTGAAGACCAAGGCACCGGTGGTGGAGCGCTTCGGCCTGCAGGGCTTCGGCGCGCATTCGGCGGATGCCGAGTACGTGCTGCTCGATTCGATCGAGCCGCGCCTCTACCTCGCAGCGCGGTTGGTCATGGACGTCTCGCGCGGCAAGGTGCCGGGGCTCTGAGCTAGCGGATCAGCTCGTCGGCGACGAGCACCACGTCCTCCTGTCCCAGCGTGACTTCGCGCGCTGCGCTGCGCAAGTCGCCGGGCTGGGGCGCGGCTTGGCCGGTAGAGGACACGCGCACTTCCACCGTCAGGGGTGAGTAGCGCGAGAGCGGGCGCTCCGGCGTCATCGCCACGCTGTCATCGAGAACGAATCGCGTCGGCAGGTCCTTGGCGGAAAGGCGCAGCACCGCCACCGGCATGCGCCCCTCCGACGGTGCCCGTGCCAGCACGAACACGGTGGCCTGCGGCGCAACCCGGTCGCGCAGTTCGGGCGCGATCGATACCGTGCCGCCGATGCGTGCGGCAGTGCTCGGGCGGCTCGATGCCGGCGGCGCATCCAGGCGCGCCAGGTTCGCCTCGATGCCGCGCAGCGCCTCGGAGTCCGGTGGCAGCAGGCCGCGCACTGCCTCCCACCGGGCTCGTGCCTGGGCCGTGTCTCCGCGCTGGTAGGCCGCCATGCCGGCCAGCGCCAGTGCCTTGGGGTGCTGGGGGTCGATGGCCAGTGCAGCCTCGATGGCCTCCTGCACCGGCCCGCCCAGATCGCCTTTGCGCGCCGAGCCCAGCGCGTCGGCATAGTCGGCCAGCAGTTGCGGCTGCCCCGGCGCCAGTTCCATCGCCTTCCGGTAGGCCAGCACCGCATCGTCGTAGCGTTGCAGGACCTCGTAGGAGCGCGCCAGCACGATCCAGCCCTCGATGTCGGCAGGCTGCGCCTGCAGCCGCGCAGCGAGGCGTCCAACCACCTGTTCCAGGTCCTGGCCCGGCTGCTCGTGCGAGCTGGCAGGGCCGGCGGCCAGCGCGGCGGCGGCGCGCGGATCGCCGACCTGCTGGTAAAGCAGCAGCGCCCCCGCCGGCAGCGCGAGGCTCAGGCCTAGGGCCACGCCCCAGGCCATCCAGGGCTTGGCCGGCAGCGCGGCAGCGGTGGGCTGCGCGGCTTCATCGAGCAACTGGCGCTGCAGTTCCTCGACCGCCTGCGCGCGGTCCCCGGCGTTCAGGGCCTGCGCGTCCAGGTCGCGCTCGAGTTGGGCGAGCTGGTCGGCATAGACGCGACGCGCCAGGCCCTGGCGCGTCGTGGCTGTCGCGCTGGAGTTTCTGAATAGCGGTGGCAGAACCAGCGCCAGCGCCAGTGCGATGAGGGCGACCACCGCCAGCCACAGAGCGGTCATTTTTCGTCGCCCTCCAGCAGGGCCTGGGCGTGCGAACGCTCGGCGAGCGTCAAGGCAGGAGTGGCAGCACGTTGTCGCCGCCGCACGATGCGCGCCAGCAGGGCGAGGCCCAGTATCAGGAGAGCGAAAGGCCCGAGCCACAACAGCCAGGTCGAGGGCCGGAAGGGCGGGTCGTAGCGCACGAAGGCGCCGTAGCGCTCCTCGAAATAGTCGCGGACCTGCGCCTCGCTGCGCCCCCCGGCCAACTGCTCGCGGATCTGCCGGCGCATGTCGAGGGCCAGGGGCGCGTTCGACTCCGCGAGAGTCTGGTTCTGGCAGACCATGCAGCGCAGGCTGGCAGCGAGTTCGGCTTCGCGTTCCTCGAGCGCGGGGGCAGCCTGCACGAGCCGCATGGCGAAGAGCAGGGCCAGCCAGACGAGCCAGCGCTGCGTCATTGCAGGCTCCGCACCAGCGGCAGCAACTCGCTCTGCCAGATGTCCGGCGTCACCGGCCCGGGATGCCGCAAGCGGATGCGGCCCTCGCGATCGATCACGAAGGTCTCTGGCACGCCGTAGACCCCGTAGTCGATGCCGATGCGGCCATCGCCATCGACCGCCGAGGCGCGGTAGTGGTTGCCGTGGCGGCGCAGCATCGTGCGCGCAGCCTCGTCCTGGTCCTTGTAGTTCAGGCCGTAGAGCACGACGCCATCGCGGCGCCCGGCCTCCTGCAGCACCGGCAGTTCCTCGCGGCAGGGCGCGCACCAGGAGGCCCACACGTTGAGCAGCCAGACCTGGCCGAGCAGGGTGTCGGTCTGCAGGCGGCGCTGCGGGTCCTCCAGCAGCGGCAGGTCGATGGATGGAGCCGGCTTGCCGACCAGCGCCGAGGGCAGGCGGCGTGGATCGCGACTCAACCCCGCGGCCAGCAGGATCGCCAGCACCAGGAAGAGCGCCAGCGGCAGCTTGAAGCGCATCAGATGCCCTCCCGCGGCAGCGGCTGCAGCACCGGCGCGGCTGCAGCGCGCGCAACGCGCGCCAGCCGGTAGCGGCGATCGGTGGCCGCCAGCAGGCCGCCCAGTGCCATCAGCAGGCAGCCGGCCCAGATCCAGGCCATGTACGGCTTGACCTGCACGCGCATGGTCCAGGCCGCGTCACCGGCGGGTTCGCCTAGCGCGACGAAGAGGTCGCGCGTAACGCTGACGTCGATCGCGGCCTGCGTCAGCGGCATCTGCTGCGCCCGGTAGGTGCGCTTTTCCGGATGCAGCGTCACGATCTCGCGGCCGGCCTGGCTCACCACCACGCTGGCGCGCTGCGCGTCGTAGTTGGGGCCGCGCAGCGGCGCGATGCTGGCGAAGCGGAAGTCGTAGCCAGCCAGGGACACCGTTTCGCCCACCCGCAGGCTCAGCTCGCGCTTGCTCTCGAAGCCGTCGGCCAGGGTCGCGCCGAAGATGAAGACGCCGATGCCCGCATGCGCCAGCAGCATGCCCCACCAGCCGCGCGGCTGGCGGCGCGCGCGCGTGCGCCAGTCGTCCGCACCTTCATGCAGGCGCTGCCAGGCGTGCAAGCCGGCGCTGCCCAGCGCCCAGCCGGCCAGCAGCAGGGAGAAGGTGGAGACCGGCGACCAGGCGCGCTGTTCGGCCGGCAGGGTGAACGGCCACAGCAGGGCGGCCGCGCCGGCGACTGCCAGCGCCCAGCGCAGACGCCGGGCCAGCTCGGGCACCTGGGCGTTCTTCCATCGCGCCACCGGCGCCACGCCCATGAGGAAGATGGCGGGCGCCATCAGCGGCACGAACACGGCTTCGAAATACGGCGGCCCGACCGAGATCTTCTCGCCGCGCAGCACGTCCAGCGCCAGCGGGTAGAGGGTGCCGAGCAGCACCGACATGGCCGCAGCCGTCAGCACCACGTTGTTGGCCAGCAGCAGAGATTCGCGCGACAGTAGGCCGAAGCTGCCACCCATGCCGATGCGCGGCGCACGCAAGCCAAAGAGCAGCAGGGAGCCGCCCACCACCGCCACCATGAAGGCCAGGATGAAGAGGCCCCGGCCCGGATCGACGGCAAAGGCATGGACCGAGGTCAGCACACCGGAGCGGACCAGGAAGGTGCCCAGCAGGCTGAGCGAGAAGGTGAGGATGGCCAGCAGCACCGACCAGCTGCGAAAGGCCCCGCGCTTCTCGGTGACGGCCAGCGAATGCAGGAGCGCGGTGCCGGCCAGCCAGGGCATGAAGGAGGCGTTCTCTACCGGATCCCAGAACCACCAGCCGCCCCAGCCGAGCACGTAGTAGGCCCAGGCGCTGCCCAGCAGGATGCCCAGGGTCAGGAACATCCAGGCCGCCGCCGTCCAGGGGCGCGACCAGCGGGCCCAGGCGGCATTGAGCTCACCCGACAGCAGCGCCGCGATGGCAAAGGCAAAGGCCACCGAGAAGCCCACATAGCCCATGTAGAGCATGGGCGGATGGATCACCATGCCCGGGTCCTGCAGCAGCGGATTCAAGTCGCGCCCTTCCAGCGCCGGCGGCATCAGGCGCGCGAAAGGGTTGGACAGGAACAGGATGAAGAGCAGGAAGCCCACGCTCAGCCAGCCCATCACCGCCAGCACGCGCGCCACGAAGGCCGGTGGCAATTGCCGGCTGAAGCGGGCCACCGCCAGCGTCCAGCCCGACAACATGCACAGCCACAGCAGCATGGAGCCTTCATGCCCGCCCCACACCGCGGCAAGGCGGTAGGCGGTGGGCAGCTCGGTGTGCGAATTGGACGCGACGTAGAGCACCGAGAAGTCGTTCTGCAGGAAGGACGTTGCCAGACAGGCGAAGGCAAGCGAGGCCATGGCGAACTGTCCGATCGCGGCCGGCCGCGCCACCGCCATCCAGCCAGCCACACCCCAATGCGCGCCGGCCAGCGGCAAAGTGCCCTGCACAAGCGAGAGCAGCAGCGCCAGCACCAGGCTGAACACGCCGAGTTCGGGGATCACTGCGGTGCCTCCCGTGCGGCCGGGCGGGCCTGCTCGAGCGCCGCCGCGGCCTCGGGCGGCATGTAGTTCTCGTCGTGCTTGGCCAGCACCTGGGTGGCTACGAAACTGCCGTCGCCCTGCAGGCGCCCAGCCACCACCACGCCCTTGCCTTCGCGAAACAGGTCGGGCAGCAACCCGCGGTAGTGCACCGGCACCCGCTGCGCCCGGTCGGTCACCACGAAGCTCAGCGCCAGGCCATCGGCGGCCTTGCGCACCGACCCTTCCTCCACCAGGCCGCCGAGCCGGAAGGCGCCGTTGCGCGGCGCGGCATTGGCCGCCACCTGGCTCGGCGTGAAGAAGAACACCAGGTTGGATTGCAGCGCGTTCAGCACCAGCCAGGTCGCCGCGCCGAGCACCAGCAGGCCGGCGGCGACGAAGGCCAGGCGCCGGTTCCTAGGCTTCATCCTCTGCCTCCCGCGGCGGCGCCTGTCCCCGGCTGCGCCGCGCCAGCTGCCAGACCTCGGAGGCCAGCAGCAGGAAGGGTAGGGCATAGGCCGCGAGGATGAACAGGAGATGGGCGCCGGCCTTGGTCATGCTCGCCTCCCCAGTGCGTCGCGCTCGGCGATCAGGCAGCGCACACGCGCCAGCGCGACCGCCACCGAATAGGCCCAGCAGCCCCCCGCCATCAACAGCAGGCCGAGCAGCATGGTGCGGGCCATCGTCGGCGCGGCGGTGAAGCTGATCGAGACCCCTTGATGCAGCGTGCTCCACCATTGCACCGAGAAGTAGATGATCGGCACGTTGACGACGCCGGCCAGGAGCAGGATGGCCCCGGCCCGGTCGGCCCGCCGCGGATCGTCGATGGCCGAGACCAGGCCCAGGTAGCCCAGGTACAGGAAGAGCAGGATCAGCTCGGAGGTGAGGCGCGCGTCCCATACCCACCAGGTGCCCCAGGTCGGCTTGCCCCAAGCCATGCCGGTCCACAGGGCGATGACGGTGAACAGCGCGCCGGTCGGCGCCAGGGCGCGCGCCATGAGCGGCGACAGGCGCGTGTTGAAGACCAGGCCCATGGCCGCATGAAAGGCCGCCACCAGGTAGATGAACATCGACATCCAGGCAGCAGGCACATGGATGAAGATGATGCGGTAGACCTCGCCCTGCTGGTGGTCGGTGGGCGCCACGACAAGGCCGACGAACAGCC
>DATILH010000079.1:0-5005 GCA_035476655.1 Variovorax sp. | reverse complement strand
TGCTCACCATCGCATACTTCGATCGCCTTGGAGTTCCCCGCCTATGCTGACCTCAACTTCTCGAACCGCCCGGTGCGGACCCGCATGCCGGGTGGTGTGGGAGGGGCCCGGTCTTCGCTGACCGGCCCCTATCCCGATTGGTGCTCAGGCCGGATAGAGCGCGCCGAGCGTGCGCTGGCCGCGGGCGCCGGTGACGCTGGCCAGATTGCCCGGTTGACGATTCACGGCTGCATGCGCCAGCCAGGCAAAGGCGGCGGCCTCCACCTGCTGCGGCGGCAGCCCGCATTGCGCCGAAGACAGCACCCCGACCCCGGGCAGCAGCGCGGCGAGGCGCTCCATCAGGTGGGTGTTCATGGCGCCGCCCCCGCACACCACCAATTGCCCGATGCCCGGGCCGTAGCGTTGGATGCTGTCGGCGCAGACACTGGCCGTCAGTTCGGCCAAGGTGGCCTGCACGTCGGCCGGCTGAGCCGGCGAGGCGCGCAGGTGCGAGGCCAGCCAGGGCGGGTTGAACAGGTCGCGCCCGGTGCTCTTGGGCGGGTTGCGCGCAAAGAAGGGTTCGGCCAGCAGGCGAGCCAGCAGTTCCGGCATGACGCGCCCGCTGGCGGCCCATTGGCCGCCGGCGTCGTAGGGGTGGCCCAGATGGCTTTGGCACCAGTGATCCAGCAGCGCATTGCCTGGGCCGCAATCGAAGCCCAGCACGGTGCCGCTCGGATCCGAGGCGGCGGGCAGCAGGCTCAGGTTGGAGATGCCGCCGATGTTGAGGACCCCGACCGCCTCCTGCGCCTGCTGGAACAGCGCCCGGTGAAAGGCCGGCACCAGGGGCGCCCCTTGCCCGCCGGCGGCCAGGTCACGGGTGCGGAAATCGGCCACCACGTCGATGCCGCTCAGTTCGGCCAGCAGCGCGGGGTTGTTGATTTGCAGGGTGTAGCCGACCTCGTCGAATTCGAGCGGGCGGTGCCGCACCGTTTGGCCATGGGCGCCGATGGCAACCACCGCTTCCGGCGCCACGCTGGCGCCGGCCAGTAGCTCGCGCGTGAGCGCGGCGTAGACGCGCGCCAACGCATTGGCGGCCAGTGCGGCGCGATGCAGTTCGTCGGTGCCGCCGGGTGTGTTGAGGGCCAGCAGTTCGGCCCGCAGACCTGCGGGGAACGGGTGGCTGGCGTGGCCCAGCACGGCGATGCCGGCATTGGAGAAGTCGGCCAGCACCGCGTCGGCCCCGTCGAGCGAGGTGCCGGACATCAGGCCGATATAGAGTTCAGCCATGGGTGCGATCGAGGCGGCGCCCGCTGCAGATGGCCGCGCCCCGCCTACCCTAGTTGGCGCTGGCCTGCACCACCGAGAAGGCGGCGGCCAGTTCGGTGCGGGTGGCGATCGCCAGGCGCTCGAAGGCGGGCCGCGACGATGCGCTGATCGGCGTGCCGCCCTCTTGCTGCGCGATGGTCGACGGATCGTGGAATTCGCCGTTCACGCGGAATTCGAAGTGCAGATGCGGCCCGGTGGCCCAGCCGGTGGAGCCAACGGCGCCAATGAACTGGCCCTGGCTGATGCTCTGGCCTTCTCGCACGTCGACGCGGCTCAGGTGGGCGTAGGCCGTGCTCTGGCTGTTGCGGTGCTGGACGATGACGATGTTGCCGTAGCCGGACTGCCGGCCTGCAAACTCGACCACGCCATCGCCGACGCTGCGCACCGGCGTGCCGGTGGCGGCGGCAAAGTCGATGCCCTTGTGCTGGCGCCAGGCATTGAAAACCGGGTGCATGCGCATCGCGAATCCGCTGGAGACGCGCGAGTATTCGACCGGCGAACTCAGGTAGGCGCGGCGCAGGCTCTCGCCACTGAGGCGGTAGTAGCCGCCCTTGCGCCCGGGTTCCTGGAACCAGATGGCCTGGTGCGTCTTGCCGCCCGATTCGAACTCGGCAGACAGCAAGCGGCCGGTGCGCAGCTGCTGGCCTTCGGCATCGAAGGTTTCGTAGACCACCGCGAAGCGGTCGCCCTTTTGCAGGGCACGGAAGTCGACGTCGCCGGAGAAGACGTCGGCCAGTTGGCTGGCCACGGCGTCCGGGACGTTGGCCGCATCGGTGGCGGCAAAGAAGGACGTGCGGATCACGCCGCTGGCCAGGCGAGAAGACGTGGTCAGCGCCTCGGATTCGGTGCGTACCGAGAAGGCCGCGCCGAGGCGCTCCACCGTCAGGCGCTGCAGGCCGCCGGCGCCATCGGGGATGAAGCGCGCGCTCAGGCGCTGCAGGCGGCTGTCTTGCCCGGCTTCGGCCGTGACGATGCGGCCGGAGCGGCCGAGCAGGGCGGCGCGCGCCGAGACGTTCGAGCGCACGAAGGCGGCGGCGGCGTCGTCGGCAATGCCCAGGCGCCGAAGCAGCGCCTCGGCCGTGTCGCTCGAACGCGTCTGCTCACTGCGGAACAGGGTGAAACTGTGGGACTCCAGCGCTTCGGTCTGGGCCTCGATGGGTTGGGGCGCCACGGCCTCCAGCACCTGCTGGACCGGCAGCTCGGAAGCATCGGGCAGCGAGGCGACGGCAAAGGCGCCGCCTCCGGCGCACAACAAAACGGCGGCAATGGCCGCCGTGATCTGCCGGGGATAGGTCCGCACGGCGCTGGCCACGCGAGAAGCGAGCAGCTCTTCGGCGGCGAGAATACCGTTGATCACAACTTGAAAGAATCCAGAAAACTTGTTGAGGGGCAAACACGCAAGATTGGGGCCTGGCCCCAGGTTGCATGGGTTGATGCACGCGACGCCGCTCAAGGAGACACAGAGCGCCGCTTAGAATCCAGCGCTCCAAGATTAACGGGCTAGTATAGCTTTGGCCATAGTGAAAACGGCCAGTGCTTTAGGTAACAGTCAATGAAGGTCGATTCCTCCTCAATCCCCGCACTTTCCGACGCAGTTTCGCATGCGCTCCAGGTGTCTCTGCGCGGCGTGGACGAACTCCTGCCGCAGGATGAATGGGTCCGCAAGCTGGTGCGTTCCGAGTCCACCGGCACGCCCCTGCGCATCAAGCTGGGCCTGGACCCGACCGCGCCGGACATCCACATCGGCCACACCGTGGTGCTCAACAAGATGCGCCAACTGCAGGACCTGGGCCACACGGTGATCTTCCTGATCGGCGACTTCACCACCATGATCGGCGATCCATCCGGGCGAAATACGACCCGGCCGCCCCTGACGCGCGAGCAGATCGAGGCCAACGCCCAGACCTACTATCGCCAAGCCAGCCTGGTGCTGGACCCGGCCAGGACCGAGATCCGCTACAACTCCGAATGGAGCGACCCGCTGGGCGCGCGCGGCATGATCCAGCTGGCCGCCAAGTACACGGTGGCGCGCATGATGGAGCGCGACGACTTCCACAAGCGTTTCAAGGCCGGGCAGTCGATCTCGGTGCACGAGTTCCTCTACCCGTTGATGCAGGGCTACGACTCGGTGGCGCTGAAGTCGGACTTGGAGCTGGGCGGCACGGACCAGAAGTTCAACCTGCTCATGGGCCGTCACCTGCAGGAAGAATACGGGCAGGAGCCGCAGTGCATACTCACTATGCCGCTGCTGGAGGGGCTCGACGGCGTCGAGAAGATGTCCAAGAGCAAGAACAACTACATCGGCATCAGCGAGGACGCCAACACCATGTTTGCCAAGGTGCTGTCGATCTCCGACACCCTGATGTGGCGCTGGTACACCCTGCTGAGCTTCAAGTCGCTGGCCGAGATCACGGGCCTGAAGGCCGAAGTGACGGCGGGTCGCAACCCGAAGGATGCCAAGGTGGCGCTGGCCAAGGAGATCACCAGCCGCTTCCACGGCGCCCCGGCGGCCGAGGCGGCCGAGCAGGATTTCATCAACCGCAGCAAGGGCGGCGTGCCCGACGAAATCGCGGAAGTCAGCCTGTCGGGTGCTCCGCTGGGCATCGCCCAGGTGCTCAAGCAGGCTGGCCTCGCGCCTTCGACCTCCGAGGGCAACCGGCTGATCGATGGCGGCGGGGTGCGGGTGGACCAGTCGGTGGTCAGCGACAAGGGCCTCAAGCTGCCGGCCGGCAGCTACGTGGTGCAGGTCGGCAAGCGCAAGTTCGCCCGGGTGACGCTCGCGGCCTGAGGCGTTCTTTAGCGGACCACGATCACCACGCGCCGGTTGCGTGGCTCGTCCGCGTCATCGGCGGTGGGTACGGCCAGTTCGCGCTCGCCGCGCCCAACGGCCTCGACCCGCGCTGCCGGAAATCCGCGACTCACCAGCAGCTGCTTGATTTCTTCCGCCCGGCGCAAGGCGAGCCCGTCGTTTTGCTGCAGCGAGCCTTGGGTGTCCGTGTGGCCGGTCACGGTGATGTCGGCGCCCGAGCGTCCCAACGCGGCCGAAACCACGCCATCGAGGGCGCTCCGAGACTCGGGCGTGAGCACCGTTCCACCGACGTCAAAGAAGAGATCGAAGCGCTGCGGCTTTGGCGGCGCCAGTTCGAACAACGCCTTGTTCTCGGCCCGCACTTCGGCCGGATCGGCCTTGTCCAGCGTCGGCGCCTCCGTGCTGCCCACCGGTGCGGTGGCCCGCTGATAGGGCTGCGACACCAACTGCTCGCCACCCTTGGTGCGCACGACCACGGCCGAAGGCGATCCATCTTCCTGTGGCAGCAGGACAACGCGGGTGGCAGGCGCAGCGCAACCCGCCAGCAGGACGACCACCAGGGCCAGGCCAGCGAAGGGCGGGCGGCGGCCGATCACTCTTTGTCGTCCGCCGTGACGATGAAGTCGGTCCCGCGAATGCCGATCGTTGCCGTCTGCGTGTCGACTCGAATGGCATCCGGGTTCTTCTTGCCGATCAGGCCAGTCACCATGCGCATGGAACCACGCAGCAACGCGACGAAAACGCCGCCGTCCTGAGAGCGTGAGAGTTTTTCTCCAG
Source organism: Variovorax sp. (assembly GCA_035476655.1). Lineage (GTDB taxonomy): Bacteria > Pseudomonadota > Gammaproteobacteria > Burkholderiales > Burkholderiaceae_C > Variovorax. The sequence continues at coordinate 114 of DATILH010000079.1, read as the reverse complement.
GCCGCTCAGAGTGGCACGAGACTGGCTTGTGCGTTGGCATGACCAAATTCACTGATGGCGACGCGAAGCCGGCGAAGACTGGCTTGTTCGAGGACTTGGCGCCGCCGAGCCAAG
>DATILH010000078.1:0-16921 GCA_035476655.1 Variovorax sp. | reverse complement strand
AGTTCCCCACGCTGGAGTTCCTCGATGAAGGCGATCTTGGAAAAGCAGGAGATGCCCTTGCCACCGATGATCAGGCGCTTGAGCAGGGGCGTGGAATTGCAGGTGGCGGCAGGGTCCATGTCGTCCCAGAAGGCGGCTAGCGCAGGCGACAGGGAGGCCCCCAGGACCGGATGGAAGCTCGAACGCAGAAACGGGTAGCCAGCGCAGTCCCTGAGAGAAACGCTGCTTTGCATCGCCAGCGGATGGCCCGGCGGCATCACGAGCCCGACGGGAAAATGCACCAGGGTCTCTGTCTGCAACCCGTTGGGCACGCGGCCGATGAAACTCAAGCCCACGTCGGCCTGGCCGGAAATGACGAGCTGCGCCACCTCCATGGGCTGGGCCGCAGTGAATGGTGTAGGTGACGGCGGGAAAAATCTGCTGGAACTCCTCCACCTCCCTGGGCAACAGCTCGGCGAAGAAGGAATCCATCGCCGCCACCTTCACATCGCCGGTGCGTTCGCCCTTGAGCGCGTCGAGTTCGGTGCGCATCACCTGGAACTGGTGCAGGGTTTCCTGCGCATGCTTGAGCAGCCGCTCGCCGGCCGGATTCAGGCGCAGCCCGTTGGGCAGGCGGTCGAAGAGCTCGATGCCCAACTCATCCTCCAGGTTGTGGATCTGGCGGTTGACGGCACTGGCCGCCACGAAAAGCCGCTCGGAAGCCTTGCGCACCGAGCCGCTGTGGGCGACCTCGATGAAGTACTTCAGGACGCTGGCGTGCATCGATCCACACTGCTGGGCGTCCTGGGGTCATCCCACGGACTGTGCGATCGGCGTCTCCAGCGCGATGCGCGGGTGGTCGCAGGCCACCCGCTTGCCATCCGCCCCGCCGGGGGCGCCGAGGCCGCTGACTTCGGGGCCGAAGAACTCGCGATTGATCGCGATGTAGTGCTTCAGTTCGGGCGGCAGCCGGTACTCTTCGTAGATGGCCTGGGTCGGGCAGGCCGACACGCAGATGCCGCAGTCGATGCATTCATCGGGATGGATGTACAGCGTGCGGGCGCCCTCGTAGATGCAATCCACCGGGCACACCGGGATGCAGGCACCGTCCTTGCAGTCGATGCACGCCGTGGTGATGACATGGGCCATGGTTGCTCCTGAGGCACGGGCTCAGCGGCCCTTCCACTGCGGCTTGCGCTTCTGCTGGAAGGCCAGCACGCCTTCGTCCGAATCCTCGGAACGCAGCGCCGCCACCAGGGCCGGCAGGCGCAGGCCATGGGCCTGCGAAGGCGAGAGCTGGCCGGTCTGGCGCACCACCTGCTTGATGGCGCGCAAGGACAGCGGCGCACAGGCCAGCAGCTGCTGCACCCAGCGCTCCACCGCCGTGTCGAGTTCGGCACGCGGCACCACCTCGTTGACGAGGCCCATTTCCAGCGCCTGCCTCGCCTTCACGCGCTGGCCGGTGAGCATCATGCCCATGGCCTGGCGGTAGGGAATCTGGCGCTGCAGGAGGAGCATGCCGCCGTCCAGCGGCAGGCGACCCACCAGCGGCTCGGGCAGCCCGAAGCTGGCCTCCTCGCAGGCCACCACCAGGTCGCAGCCCAGCACCATCTCGAAGCCGCCGCCCAGGGCAAAGCCGTTGACCTTGGCGATCACCGGCACGTTGAGCGTCTCGCGCAGCGCGATACCACCGAAACCACCGGGCCGGCTGGCAGCCCAGTACTCCACGCCCTTGAGGTTGGAGGTGTTCTTCAGGTCGGCGCCGGCGCAGAAGGACTTCTCGCCAGTGGCGGTCAGCACCACCACGCGCACGTCGTCGCGCTTCTCGATGTCTTCCCAGATGCGGATCAGCTCCGCCTCGGTGGGCAGGTCGACCGCGTTCATCACCTCGGGCCGGTCGATGGTGACCGTGGCGACGTGGTCCTTGACTTCGTAGTGCACGGTCATGGCTGCCCCGCCTCGCTGAGGGCGCGGGCCTCGGCCAGCACCTCTTCGGTGTGCTCGCCCAGCCGCGGGGGTGCGCGGCGCAGGGCCGCCTTGGCGCCGGACATCTGGATCGGGCTGGCGATGAACTTGAGCGGACGATCAGGCGACAGCGCCCCACCCTCCAGGATCATCTCGTTGTGCAGGGTCTGCGGGTCGACCAGGGCCTCGCGCATGTCGCGCACCGGCGCCGAGAGCAGGTCCTGCTCTTCCAGCCGGGCCAGCCAGTACTCGCGGGTGTTGCTCGCAAAGCGCTCGCGGAAGATCGCGTGCAGTTCGGCCTTGTGCTTGAATTGCGCCTGCAGATCGGCGAAGCGCGGGTCCAGCGACAGGTCCTCGATCTCCAGCGCGGCGCAGATGTCGCGCAGGGGGTTGGCCTTGAAGGCGCCCACGAGTACCAGCGCACCGCTCTGGGTGTGGAACACGCCCGACAACGGCATGGCGGCCCAGTTCACCTCGGAGTCCTCCATCATGATCATGGCGGCTTCCTGCATCTGCATGGCCAACATGGAGTTGTAGAGCGACACCGAGACCTTCTGCCCCGCGCCGGTGCGCTCGCGCTGCAGCAGCGCGAACAGGATGCCCTGCACCATGTGCATGCCGGCGGTGTAGTCGGCCAGGGCCGTGGGGTAGATGTTGATCGGCACGGAGTCGTCGGCGCGGCGCGCCATCACGCCCGTCAGCGCCTGCGCCAACACGTCCTGGCCGCCCTTGTGGGCGTAGGGGCCGGTCTCGCCAAAGCCCGTACCCACCGCGTAGATGATGCGCGGGTTGAGCTTCTTGCAGTCCTCGTAGCCCAGGCCCAGGCGCTCCATCACGCCGGCGCGGAAGTTGTTGGTGACCACGTCGGCATCGGCGATCAGCGCCTTCACCAGGTCCACCTGCGCGGGGTCGCGCAGGTCGATTTCCACGCTGCGCTTGTTGCGGTTCAGGCTGCAGAAGATCGGGTTGTCATGGCCGGCGACGGGGGCGAAGGTGGAGCGGCTCAGGTCGCCCGCGCCCTTGCGCTCGACCTTGATCACGTCGGCGCCATGGTCGGCCAGCATCTGGGTGCACACCGGGCCCATCATCACCTGGGTGAAGTCGATCACGCGGATGCCGCCCAGCGGCAGCTTGTCATTGGCGCCGTTCGTCATCACGCAGCCTCCGCGAAGGATCGGGCGATTGTCGGCACATCGGCGTTCGGGCCCTTCTGGTCGCCCGGGTCGGCGCCTTGCGAACGCAGGGTTTTCTGCAGCTTGGCGATGTCGACATTGCGCACCGGCACGTTGGCATCCAGCGAGAGCGCCGCGGCAGTGCCGGCGGCCTCGCCCATCGCCATGCACGGCGGGATCTCGCGCGACATCTTCTGCGCCGCCGAGGTCGACGAGTAGTGGCGACCGGCCACCAGCAAGTTGTCCACGCTGCGCGGCACCAGGGTGCGGTAGGGGTAGTAGTAGTCGCGGCCGCGCGCCACGCTGTCCTCGAAGCGCACGCGCTGCGCCACGTCTTCCTTGGTCATGACGTACTCGCCTTCGAGCAGGCGCGTCTGGCGAATGCCGGTCTGCGGCGCCAGGTCGATCACGTAGCAGTCCTTGAAGCCCGGCAGCTTGCCGCGGATGAACTCGACCACCTTGTGGATGGTGGCGCGGCCCTGCACTTCGGCGCGCGTGAGGTCGGCCACCTTCAAGCCATCCAGGCCGGCCATGTGCGGGCAGTTGCACCACACCACGCCGGGCAGCGGGGTCTTGAGCCACCACGCATCCCAGGCACCGCCCAGCAAATGCTTGATCTCGCGGTCCACGATGGCGAAGGCCTCGGGCTCCTCGTTCTCGAAGCGCTCGGCTTCCACGGTGTCCACGCCCCCCAGGCGGAACACGGTCGTCGTGATGTAGGCGCCGCTGATGTGCGGTGCGCCGGCGGAGGCCGCCACGTCGAGGTCGCCGGTGGCGTCGATCACCACCTTGCCCAGGATCGCTTCGCGCCCGCTCTTGGTTTCACAGATCACGCCCTTGACCTGGCCGTCTTCGACCAGCGTGCGCGAGAACCACGAGTGCAGGCGCAGGTTGATGCCGGCCTGCTGCACCATCTCGAGCGAGGCGCGCTTGAAGGCGTCCGGGTCGAAGGCGGCGGCAAAGCAGATGGGGTGCGGCTTTTCCTTGCTGTGGAAGTCGAAGGTGCCCCAGCGCTTCCAGCGGCGCACCGACTCGGGCAGCGAGCCCCAGTCCTTCTGCTTGGGGTACTCGGCCAGGCCCTGCTGCGCCATGCGCTCGATCATTTCGATGCAGATGCCGCGCACCGAGATTTCCTTCTGGTGGCTGTCCCACATGTCGTCCAGCACCAGCACCATGCCGCCCGAGGCCAGGCCGCCCAGGTGGTTGTAGCGCTCCAGCAGCGTCACGCTGGCGCCGTTGCGGGCAGCGGCAAGCGCTGCCGCCTGCCCGGCGGGGCCACCACCGACCACCACCACATCAGACTCGGCCGCCACGCGAATGTCGTGTGCGGGTTCTTGCATCCAGTCGCCAATACGGCTCATAGGGTTCTCCTAGTTGAACTTCGACATTTCGGGGAACACCGCGGAACTGGCTTTGCCAGGCCGCTGGTGTTGCCCCTTTGAGGGGGTACTCGGCTACACGAAGTGAGCCGATACGGGGGTGGGCTCAGTGACTGCCTTCGGGATGCCAGCGGATGATCCAGCGCTCGGCCAGGGTCACGAGCAGGAAGAACAACCCGGACAACGTGGCGCTCATCACGATCGCGGCGTACAGCAGCGGCGAGTCGAAGTTGAAGGTGGCCTGCAAGATCATGGCGCCGATGCCCACCGTGGCACCCACCCACTCGCCCACCACCGCGCCGATCACGCTCATCGAGGCCGCGATGCGCAGCGCCGAGAACAGGTAGGGCAAGGAGTTCAAGAGGCGCAGCCGGAAGAAGATTTCCGTCTTGCTGGCCGACAGCACTCGCATCAATTCCATCGCCTGCGGGTTCACCGACTCCAGTCCGCGCACCATGTTCACCAGCGTGGGGAAGAAGCACACCAGTGCGGCAATGGTGATCTTGGGCTCCATGCCGTTGCCCATGATCAGAACCAGAACCGGCGCCTTGGCCACCAGCGGCACCGCGTTGAACATCAGCACCACCGGGAAGAAGATGTCCTGCAGCGTCTTGTTGTGCACGAAGATGGTGGCGACCGTGATGGCGGCCAGGTTGCCCAGGAGGAAGCCGCCGGCGGCTTCCATCGCCGTGGGCAGCAGGTTGTCGAGCAAGATTGCGCGCTTGGCGTAGAGCGTCTCGACCACCGCCCAGGGCGTCGGTGCGATGAAGGGCTTGACGTTGAAGATGACGATCACCGCCCACCACAGGGCGATCAGGCCGCCGATGCCCAGCGCCGGCAGGATGCGGCGGCGCCAGATCTTCTTGCGCCGGGCTTCGGCCCAGGCGAGGTACTCGGTGTCGGCGGTGGCGCCAAGCACCGGCACGGTGGGGTCAAGGGAACTCGTGGTCATGGGGTGCTACCTCAGCAGGTTTCCAGCAGGCGCCGCAGGTGCGCGGTGAGTTGCACGAACTCGGGGGATTCGCGGATGTCGAGCGTGCGGTCTTCCGGCAGCTCGACCGGCACGATCTCGCGCACGCGGCCCGGATTGGCCGCCAGCATCAGCACGCGCTGGCCCAGGAAGGCCGCTTCGTGAATGCTGTGGGTGACGAAGAGGATGGTCACGCCGGTTTCTTTCCAGACCTGGCGGATCTCCTCGTTGAGCCGGTCGCGGGTGATCTCGTCGAGCGCGCCGAAAGGCTCGTCCATCAAGAGGATCTTCGGGTCGCTGGCCAGGGCGCGCGCGATCGAGACGCGCTGGCGTTGCCCGCCCGACATCTCGTGCGGCCAGGCATGGGCGCGGTCCTTCAGGCCCACCAGCTCCAGCAGTTCCTTTGGCGAGCGCCGGCCCTTGCGGCTGGCGCCGCCGCCGACCTGCAGCGGCAATTCGACGTTCTGCAGCGCGGTGCGCCAGGGCAGCAAGGCCGCATCCTGGAACACGAAGCCGATGTCGCGCTTCATGCGCGCGGCCTCCGGCGAGGCGCCGAGCACGTCGATTTTGCCGCGGCTGGGCGGCAGCAGATCGGCCACCACGCGCAGCAGGGTGGACTTGCCACAGCCCGAGGGGCCGAGCAAGGTCAGGAACTCGCCCTGCGCGACATCCAGGTCCAGGCTCTTGATGGCCGTGACATCGCGCCGCTCCGTGAAGAAGCGCATGCCGATGTCGCGACACGAGATCGCGGGCGCTGCCGGGTTCAATACTGCGGCCATGGCATCAGGCCTTCATGCGCGCGCCGGCGGTGGCCTTGAGGATGTCCAGCGTCATGACATCCTCCAGTTTCGGCGTCTTGGCGGTGAACTGGCCCAGCTCCGAATAGGTGGTGATCTGCGACTGCCACACGGCCGGGTCCATCGCGCCGTAGCCCTGTGTCTGGGCCAGGCCGCCGAGGGCGTACTCGAGCATCGCGTCCAGCGCCACGCGCTCGTCCTCGCGCTTGAGGTTGGGGTATTCCTTGACCAGCAGGTCCGCCGCCTGGTCGCGGTTGGCCTTGGCATGCTGCCAGCCGCGCGAGGTCGCGCGCAGGAAGGCTTCCAGCACCTTGGGTTGCGTCTCGAGGGTCTTGGTGTGCGCGTAGTAGGGCAGCGCATAGAGCTGCACGCCGCCGTCCCACAGCGTCAGGTCGACGCGGTCCGGGCCCAGGGCCTTGAGGGCGGTGGTGCTGGTCAGCCAACCGGTCACCACATCGACCTGGCCGGTGAGCAGCGGCGCCATGTCGGAGCCGACAGTGACTACCGTCACGTCTTTCTCGGCGATCTTGTTCTTGGCCAGCAGGGCGCGCAGCAAGATGGCGGCGGTGGATGGGATGCCCACTTTCTTGCCCACCAGGTCGGAAGGCTTCTTCACCGGGTTCTTGGCCAGCGAGAAGAAGGTGAAGGGGTGCTTTTGCGCACCGGCGGCAAAGCACTTGATCGGCAGGCCCTGCGACACCGCGAGCATGATCGAGGGGCTGGAGGACACCTGCCCCACCTCGTAGCGGCCCGAGGCCACGATGGCCACGCCGTCGATGTTGGGGCCGCCGGGCTGGATGGCGAAGTCGATGCCTTCCTGCTCGTAGAAGCCCAGGCGCTTGGCAACCACTTCGCCGCACTGGTTGACGCCAGGGATCCAGCCCAGCTGCATGTTGATTTTGGCCTTGCCTTGGGCAAACGCATCGATCGACAGGAAGCTGCCGGCCGCCAGGCCAGATGCTGCGAGCGAGGTCTTGAGGATTCGACGGCGGGCGAGGTCGCAAGAAGTGTTCATGACGGGTCTCCGGGTTGTGTGCTTTTGAGGCGGTTGGAAGCGACGTGCAAATGTCAGCGCGAGTGAAATTTAGGTGCGGAAGGCGTTCGCGCAAAGCATCGTTTTTAGGAACGGGCGGCCTAAAAATTAGTGCGAGTAGAAACCCGAAGGAGTGGTTCTTAATATTTGATCCGGGTAGAATGAAACATCTTCTGGAGGATGCCATGCCGTCAGAAACACCGTCCGATCCCTTCAATGCGGCGCCTGAACAGCTCAGCGCGTTTGCTGGTTTTCAGCGCATCGCCAGCGGCCCCGCCGCCGACGTGACGGCACAGTTGCGCGCGGCCACGCTGCCGCCCGACACCTTGCTGCGCGTGTTCGATGACGCCACGGGCAGCCGGCTGGATCTGGAACTGCGCCCGCAGGCCGAAGCCGCCGCCGCGGCGCCGCCCGCCGCGCCGGCCCGCAGCGTGGGGCGACCACGCCTGGGCGTCGTGGCGCGCGAGATCACCCTGCTCCCGCGCCACTGGGAGTGGCTCAACCGCCAGCCCGGCGGCGCCTCGGTGGCCTTGCGGCGGCTGGTGGACGAAGCACGGCACGTGCATCGCGAACGAGATGCGCTGCGCGCCGCGCGCGAAGCCACCTACCGCGTCATGACCGAAATGGCCGGCGACTTGCCTGGTTTCGAGGAAGCGGCACGCGCCCTCTTTGCCGGCGACGCCGCGCAGTTCGCCCTGCGCATCGAACTCTGGCCGGAAGACTTGAAGAATTACCTGCGGCAGCTTTCCACGGCTGCCTGGACCCCGAGCGAATGAAAACACCCTCCCCCGTGCCCGGCACCGCTGCGGCGGCGCCGGCAGCGCCCGTCCATGCATCTGAATCCCGGCCCTTGTGGAAGACCTTCCTGGTCTTCCTGGCGCCCATGCTGCTGTCGAACATCCTGCAGTCGATGTCCGGCACCATCAACAACATCTACATCGGCCAGATGATCGGCGTCGATGCACTGGCGGCGGTGTCCAGCTTCTTTCCGGTGATGTTCTTCTTCATTGCCTTCACCATCGGCCTGGGTGCCGGCGCCTCGGTGCTGATCGGTCAGGCCTGGGGCGCGCGCGAGCGGGAAACGGCACGCGCGGTGGCCGGCACCACCTTGACGGTGGGCGTGCTGTTCGCCCTGCTGGTGGCCGTCTTCGGTGGCGCCTTTGCGCAGCCCATGCTGCGCCTCTTGGGCACGCCGCCCGACATCCTGCCGGACGCCACCCGCTATGCCCGCATCATCCTGATCGCGATGCCGGGGCTGTTCGTGTTCCTCCTGTCCACCGCCATGCTGCGCGGTGTCGGCGACACGGTGACGCCGCTGTACACGCTGCTGATCTCCACAGCGCTGGGCCTCATCGTCACGCCGGCGCTGATCCGAGGCTGGTTCGGCCTGCCGCAGATGGGCGTGACCAGCGCCGCCTGGGCCACGGTGGTGGGCTTCATCGCCGCCACCGGCTGGCTGGCCATTCATTTGCGCCGTGCCAAGAGCCCCCTGGCACCCGACACGGACTTCGTGCGGCACCTGCGCATCAACCCCAGGCTCCTCAAGGGCGTGCTGCGCATCGGCGTGCCCACCGGCGTGCAGATGATCGTGGTGGCGCTGGCCGAGCTGGCCCTCCTGTCCTTCGTCAACGCCTACGGTTCGTCGGCCACCGCGGCCTATGGCGCGGTGAACCAGGTGGTGGCCTACGTGCAGTTCCCGGCCATCTCGATCGCCATCACCGCCTCCATCCTTGGCGCGCAGGCGATCGGCGCCGGGCGCATCGACCGGCTGGGCGCCATCACCCGCACCGCGCTGATGATGAACGTGGTCCTGACCGGCTCGCTGGTGCTGCTGGGCTACCTGCTGTCGCGCCAGTTGATGGGCCTGTTCATCACCAGCGCGCCGGTGATCGAGGTGGCGCAGACCCTGCTGCACATCATGCTGTGGAGCTGCGTTCTCTTCGGCCTGGCCGCCGCCGTGTCCGCGATCATGCGCGCCAGCGGCTCGGTGCTGGTGCCCACCGCCATCTCCATCTTCTGCATCCTGCTGGTCGAGTTGCCCACGGCCTGGATCATGAGCCATCGCATCGGGCTCAATGGCGTTTGGATTGCCTATCCGGTGGCCTTTGGCGCGATGCTTGTGCTGCAGGCCAGCTACTACCGGCTGGTGTGGCGCAAGAAGGCGATCCGGCGATTGGTGTAGTCGGCAGAGCCGCTAAAGCTGTTGGTCAACAAGGTAGAAAATGAGCGAAGTTCACTTGGTCTTTGGGCCACAAGGCGCCGGCAAGACCACCTACGCGCGAACGCTGGCGGCAGCGTGCGGTGCCACGCGCTTGTCGATCGACGAATGGATGATTCAACTGTACGGGCCGGACAGCCCGACGCCCCTGCAGTGGGCCTGGGTGATGGAGCGCGTGAAGCGCTGCGAGCAGCGCATCTGGATGACGGCTGAGGACATCGCGAAGACTGGCCTTGCAGTCGTCCTGGACCTTGGTTTCACGAAGAAGGCCAGTCGAGCGAAATTCTTGGGTTTGTGCGAGCTGGCAAGCCTACCTGCCAAGCTGCACTACGTGACTGCGGCGCCGGGCTTGCGTCGTGCTCGCGTTCTGGCTCGCAATACCGAGAAGGGCGAAACCTTTGCACTCGAGATCACACCAGCGATATTTGAGTTCGTGGAATTGCAGTTCGAACCGCCGGATGCCGTGGAACTGAGGAGCACAACCGTCGTGCGCACAGGCCGAGACGCTCCTTTGCCACTTGGGATGTTCAGTGAACGCGAGATCGACGAATTCAAGCGAACCGGCCGCCCGTAGTCGTTGTTGGACCGTTCGTGTGATGGCGCCATCGATCGGCAGCGTCCGGGCTGAGCGGATTCAGCCGCCCGTCGGCGGCGCAATTGCCGAATCCACCATCGCCTGTGCCTCCTCAAAGATGCGCTGCAGGTGCGCTTCGTCCTTGAAGCTCTCGCCGTAGATCTTATAGATGTCCTCGGTGCCCGAGGGACGTGCGGCAAACCAACCGCTCTTCGACACCACCTTGATGCCGCCGATGGCCGCGTCATTGGCCGGGGCGTGGGAGAGGACCTGCTCGATCTTCTCGCCGGCCAGGTCGGTCGATTTCACCTGCTCGGGCGACAAGGCGCCCAGTTGCTTCTTCTGCTGCGCATTGGCGGCCGCGTCGACGCGGCTGCCCACGGGCGAGCCGAACTCGCGGCCCAGGTCGGCGTAAATGGCGCCCGGGTCCTTGCCGGTGCGGGCGGTGATCTCGCCGGCCAGCAGCGCGGCGGCGATGCCGTCCTTGTCGGTGGTCCAGACGCTGCCGTCCTGGCGCAGGAAGGTGGCGCCGGCGCTCTCTTCGCCGACGAAGCCCAGCGAGCCGTCCATCAGGCCGTCGGTGAACCACTTGAAGCCCACCGGCACTTCATGGAGCCTACGCCCCAGGCGCGCGGTGAGGCGGTCGATCAGCGTGCTCGAAACGATGGTCTTGCCCACGGCCGCCCGCGTCGACCATTGCGGCCGGTGCTGGAACAGGTAGTCGATGCAGACAGAGAGGTAATGGTTGGGCTGCAGCAGCCCCACCGATGGCGTGACGATGCCGTGCCGGTCATGATCGGTGTCGCAGCCTAAGGCGACGTCGAAGCGGTCCTTGATCTTCAGCAGGCCCTGCATCGCATGCGGCGACGAAGGGTCCATGCGGATCTTGCCGTCCCAATCCAGGGTCATGAAGCCAAAGCGCAGGTCGACCGCTTCGTTGACCACCGTCAGGTCCAGCTTGTAGCGCTCGGCGATCGCCCGCCAGTAGTGCACCCCGGCACCGCCCAGCGGGTCCACGCCCATGCGCACTCCCGCGCTGCGAATCGCGTCCATGTCGATCACGCTGCCCAACTCCTCCACATAGTGGCGAAGGAAGTCGTGTCGATGCGTGGTGGGCGCCTGCAACGCTTGCGCATGCGGCATGCGCTTCACGCCCTGCAGGCCACGTTCCAGCAAGCCGTTGGCGGCCTGCTGCACCGGGCCGGTGATGTCGGTGCCAGCCGGTCCGCCGTTGGGCGGGTTGTACTTGAAGCCACCGTCGCGCGGCGGGTTGTGCGAGGGCGTGACGACGATGCCGTCCGCCAGATGCTCGCGCCGGCCGCGGTTGTACGTCAGGATGGCATGGGAGATCGCGGGCGTTGGCGTGTATTCATCGCCCGCCGACAGCATCACTACCGCGCCGTTGGCCGCCAGGACCTCCAGCGCGCTGGCGGCGGCCGGCGCCGACAGCGCATGGGTGTCGATGCCCAGGAACAGCGGCCCGTCGATGCCCTGGGCCTTGCGCCAGTCGCAGATCGCCTGCGTGATGGCCAGCACATGCCATTCGTTGAATGCGCTGTCCAGCGAGGAGCCACGGTGGCCCGAGGTCCCGAAGGAAACCCGCTGGGCGGGGACGGTCGGGTCCGGCCGCAGGTCCTGGTAGGCCGCGAGCAGCGCATCGAGGTCGATCAGCGCCGACGCGGGGGCCGGCTGCCCGGCCAGGGGGTGGAGACGTTCCGAGGTGGACATGGCCGCAGGGTAGTACGGAGCGGCCGGCAGTACCAGCCAGAGCGCGTCAAGCAAAGGTCTCGTCGCCGTTGGGCTCGTAGTGCGGCACCGCGTTCAGGCGGTGCCTAAGCTGCGACAACTCGAAGTACATGCGCTTGCGCGCCCGGCTCTGGTTGCCCAGCGGGCGGTGCTCGGCGATGGTGTGCCAGGGGTTGTAGGAAAGCCGTTTGGCAAATTCCATCTGCGCCGGCGAATCGAAGGTCTGGCGGGGGATGCGCAAGGTGGCGACCGGTATGCGCGGCGAGAGCTTCTCGGGCCACAGCACGGCCGCGTTCTCGATCGGCATCAGGTGCGGGTCGGTCTGCATCTGCACGCGTATCTGCAACTCCACGTCGCCCTCGGCCAGCGCCTCCACCATGGCCTGGCGCAGGTAGTCGTCGGGCGGGCGCAGCGGCAGGCGCGGGATCGGCGTGCGCCGCCTGGAGGTGGGCCACACCGAATACTGCATGGCCTGGCCCTCGCCCATCAGGTAGGGCACGCAGCTGAAGTACGGCGCCTCGAAGGGGCTGCTCTGGGTCTTGATGAAGAGCGACTGCATGATGAGGTCCAGCGCATGCGAGTCGTGGAAGTTGAGGAAGTAGAAGATCTGGGCGTTCTTCACGCTCCACTTCTGCAGCTCCGAGTTGGCCTTGGCATCGGGTGTGACGAAGGTGGGCGTTGATACGCCGAACATGTCCAGCGTGTGCTGCTCCTCCTCGATCAGCTTGGGGCCGGGCACGCCCAGGAGCTTGATGCTGATGCTCATGAAGCCCACGTCCTCGATGTCCGGCGTGATGTAGGGCCCGGGGCCGGAGAAGCGCACCCAGCAGCGAAAGCTCTGCGCCTTTGCATAGATGCCGCGCCGCATGTGCTCGGGCAGGCCGTCGTGCACGATGAATTCGCCGCGCACGATGCCCTGGGTCTTGGTGTTGCCGCCGCGCTCGTAGCCGCCGGGCTTCCACAGGTCGCCCATCTGCCGGGTGAAGCTCTGCACGATCGAGTCGGTCCAGGCCTCTTCGTCGGGCAGCAGGCGTTCCTCGGCGATGGCCAGGCCTTCGTCCTTGCGGCCGCGGTTGATCAGCGCGGTGGTCCACTGGGCAAAGGTGTCGCGCAGCAGTGCGTCGAAGGCCGGCCGCAGCAAGGGGTCGATGCGCCGCTCCATCTGCAAGAGGAAGATGCCGACGTCGCTGATGGCGTTGAGCACGACCGAGCCGGTGTTGGCCTTGGGTGCGGGACGGCTGACGTTCGAGTTCATGGTCAGGGCTCCTTCGCGAGATAGCGCAGGGCGCGGATGCCGGGCAGGAAGAAGTAGGCGCCGCCAACCACGGTGACGAATTGAGGCAGGCCTTGCAGGCGCTCCTGGCAGCCGCCGGCGGTCGGCATCGAGAAGCCGTCGCTGCGCGAGCCATCCGGCTCCGCCAGGCGATGGCCCAGCAGCGGATCGCTTTCGCCGTGCAGGCCGGCAAAGCGGGTGCCGGCGATCCAGGCGTTCTGCACGAACTCGAATTGCCGCGCGATGTTGGCGCCCAGGCAGATGAAATGCAGGCCGGTGTCCAGCGGCGGTACGCCGTACTCGCGCCCGCGCCGCAGCAGGCGGTGAAAGCGGGTCGAGGACACATGGTCGTCGGCCAGCGCATCGGCGTCGAAGCCCAGGGTACGGACGAGGCGCGAGATCAGGCCGCGCCCACCCGGCGGCAGATCGGCGTTGCGCGGATTGCTGCGCCGGATGTGGGCGCCGATCGGGCAGCGCTCGCCGCGCGGGTCGCTGCGATAGGTGAAGGTGTTCTGTGCATCGTCCTCGCCTTCGATCGCCTCGCCCTGACGCCCGACCAGGGGCTCGCCGGTGCGCATGCGGCCGACCATGGCAGCTGCGATCCGTTCGCGCATTTGCGCATCGCCGCCTGCAGCCTCGTCTACAAAGTTCCAGAAGCCGGCCACATCCTGCTGCAACTGGCGCAGCACCAGGTAGCTGCCGTTGCGACCCAGGTCGGCCAGAGCGGGCTGTTCTTCGGCACGCGGCAGCGCGCCAGCCGGGTCGAGCGCCTCGCGCAGCAGCGGCCGGTCGGTGTACTCGCCGTACTCGTTGGGGTAGCCCAGCAGGTATTCGCCCAGGCAGGAGCGGTTGCCATAGTCCAGCACTTCCTCGTCCCGCACCGGCCGGCGACGTTCCCAGTCCAGCGCAGGCTGCGAGATGCCGTCGACGAAGCCGAAGGGCTCGACGCCGTCCATGTCGGAGGTGGCCAGGCAGGTGATCAGCTCGAAGCCGTTTTCGCACTGGGCCAGCACCTGTTGCTGCCAGGCCGCCAGTTCGCCGGGCTCGGCATAGAGCATCAGCAGCACATGCGGCAGCGCCTCGGGCTTGCCGCCCCATTGCCAGTAGCCGGGGTCGTTGGCCCCCAGGTCGCCCAGGCGGCGCGAGCGGCTGGCGTCGCTCGCCATGCCGGCGATGAACTCGCGCGAGAAGCCCTGCACGATGTCCTCATCGACGCGCAGGGCGCGCAGGCCGGGGCATGTCAGCGCCACCTGCAGCGCGGTGCGCGGCGGCGGCGACTGCGTGCGGGCACTGCCCACCGGGCATTGGGCCAGCCAGGCGCGGGCGGCGGCGGCATCGCGCACGCGCAGCAGCGCAAAGCTCGCCTGCGTCAGCTTGCGATAGCCGAAGCGCAGCAGGCCCTGGATGTCTTCGTAGTCGACTTGGGTGGCGGTGCTCATAGCAACCTCAGCCAGGCCAGCGCCTCGTCGTCGCTCAGCGCGTCGGCCTCCAGGCCCTCGCGGATGCGCTGGTTGCGCTCCAGGTCGCTGAGCGTGAGTCCAGGGTAGGCCTTGTACCAGACCTGCGTGGGCAACTGGTGGCGGCGCTGGTAGTGCTTGAAGCGCAGTTCGTGGCGTGCTCCGCCCTTGATCAGCCAGTCGGTGCGCGGCCAGCCGAAGCCGTTGGAGAACACCAGGTTCAGGCCCCAGGCCGCCTTGTTGATGAAGTCGTCCATGTAGCTCTCGTGGCTGCCGTCGTAGCTGCTGCAAAAAAGCACGCGCTGGCGCCCGTCCATGAAGACCCAGCGGGCGAAATGGATGGTCTGGATGCGCGCCAGGTGGCCCTTGCCGAACACGTGGCGACAGGCATAGTCGATCGCCAGCAGCACCAGCGGGGTCAGCACGCCCCGCAGCGCGCCGGGCTTCACCGGCCCGAGCGCGGTGAAACTGTTGGACAGGTCGTGGTCTTCCAGCCGCTGCATGGCCAGCACCGCTGCAGCGTCCGGGCGCGGGCAAAGCTCCGGGTCGCTCTTCTCCTGGCGACGCAGTTGCCAGATGGCCAAGGGCGCCAGCACGATCACCAGCGGCAGGAGCAGCAGGCCCACCAGCGGCAAGCCGATCAGGTGCAGCCAATTGCGAATCTGCCAGCCGTAGGGGGTCGGCTCCGGTGGCGTCAGATGCAGTCGCCCTGCCACGCGCTCGGCCTTCACATGCGCCACCAGTTGACGCCGAGCCGCCTGCGCATCGAGCTCGACGCCGCGCGGTGCCGCGGCCGACAGGAGCTGCTGGAGCGCGCTTTCCTCGCGCACTTGCCGCACGGTGCGGCCGATGCGGTTCACGTAGTTGGTTCCCACCGGCAGGTCGTGCGCCTTCATCCATGCCAGGAGGTCGGTACTGGCGGCGTCGAAGCCGGCACAGTGGGCAAAGATGCTGCGCAGGCCCTTGCCGGCATATCGCACGAACTGCGCCAGCTGCGCGTCGGCCGCTCCATCGCATTCGCCGATGAAGCCCAGGTACAACGACGGCAGCCTTGGCCGCGGCAGGCCGAAGGCCTCGAGGTCGCCCACGGTCGCGTCGTTCAACAGCGCGAAGCGGGCGAAGTGCAGGCGCTCGAAGCGGCCGAAAGGTACGAGTGCATTGGCCGGATCGGCCATGCCGGGCTGCCCGTTCATGCTGTCGAGCAGCTGGCGAAGGGCCGCCTCGCGGCCCTTCGCCACCTCAGCCACCACCGTGAAGGGCGATTGAGGCGTCACACCTCAGAACTCGAGGCAGAAGTCGATCAGCCGGTCCTTGCCCCAGTACACCTTGCCCAGGTAGAAGTTCGGGCCGATCAGTCGAATCTCGTCGCGGATCCACTTGGCCACGAGCGAGGTGTCCGAGTAGTCCAGCACGATGCATTCCTTGCCGTCGAGCCAGCTCTCGCCCTTGTAAACCTTGGCCACGATGGCCTGCAGGCCGAAGAACAGCACCTTGTTCTTCAGCACGCCCTTTTGCGCATCGAACACCTTCCCCTGCCAGCCGAAGACGTTGATCATCGTCGCGATGTGCTCCGAATAGACCGTGCCCGGCGCCACGATGGCGGTGCCCTTGGCCTCGCCGTTGGGGATGTCGCCGGCCGCACTGGCCTTGAACAGATCGTCGAGTTGCTCCTGGTTCATCGCCAGGAGTTGCTGCACGTCGTAGGCCATCGCTCATTCTCCTTGCGGGTGATTCCCGCGCCGCAGGAAGTGTCGGCAAGGGCCAGGGGAGCGTCAATTTGCCTAATGGTCGATGCATGTCTCGGGGCATTGGCCTAAAGGCCAATGGGCGCGCGCCGCGCTGCTGCCAGCACCATGTCGGCCGCCTTCTCGGCCAGCATGAAGATGGCGGCCGCCACGAAGAAGCCCGGGATCTTCGGGAAGGCCGATGCATCCACCACCCGCAGCCCTGCAACGCCGTGCACCGTCAACAAGCTGTCGAGCACCCCGCCTTGATCGCGTGCTCCGATGGGGCAGGAGCAGGAGGCGTGATGGCCCCAGGCGGTGTCGCGCACGAATTGCGCCAGTTGCGCGTCGCTTTGCAGCGCGGCGCCGGGCTGCAGTTCCTCGGCGATCCAGCCGCTTTCGATCAAGGGCGCGGTGAGGCCGCGCACGGCGCGGATCGCCTCCAGCATCGCCTGCAGGTCTTCCTCGCCACCCGGGCTGCCTTCCTCGAAGTGGCGGAAGTTCACCAGCGGCATGTCCAACGGGTCGGCCGAGGCGAGGCGCACCGTGCCGGCGCGGTTGCGCGTGTGGCCTTTCAGGATGGCCCAGCTGAAGCGGTCGTCGTGGCCGCTGATCAGCTTCGAGAAGCCGGGGA
>DATILH010000077.1:0-6309 GCA_035476655.1 Variovorax sp. | reverse complement strand
CGGGCGCAATCCGGCCTACCGCGAGGAAGACGGCCAGCGCGTGATGAAGCAAAGCGAGATCACGGTGCGCGTGGTGCTGGGCCGCGGCGATGCGGCCGACACGGTGTGGACCTGCGACCTGAGCCACGACTACGTGTCCATCAACGCCGACTACCGCTCCTGAGAACATGAACGAGAAGTTCGAGCGCCTGATCGAACGGGCAGAACAGCTGGTCCATCGTATCGAAACGATCCTGCCGCAGCCGCTTTCGGCGCCGGCCGACTGGAATGCCTCCATCGCCTGGCGTTACCGCCGGCGCAGCTCGGGCCACGGAACGCTGGAGCCGGTGCGCCATGTGGCCGTCATGGCACTCGACTCGCTCAAGGAGATCGATGCGCAGAAGGAAAAGATCGAGCGCAACACGCGCCAGTTCGTCGAGGGCAAGCCGGCCAACAACGTGCTGCTGACGGGGGCGCGCGGCACCGGCAAGTCCTCGCTGATCCGCGCCTGCCTGCATGCCTATGCGCCACGGGGCTTGCGCCTGATCGAAGTGGACAAGGCCGAACTCGTGGACCTGCCGGACATCATCGAGGTGGTGTCGCAGCGGCCCGAGAAGTTCATCATCTTCAGCGACGATCTGAGCTTCGACGAGGGCGAGCCGGGCTACAAGGCGCTGAAATCGATCCTGGACGGCTCGATCGCCGCCTCCACGCCCAATGTGCTGATCTACGCGACCAGCAACCGGCGCCATCTGCTGCCCGAGTACATGAAGGAGAACCTCAGCTACACCCACACCGAGGACGGCGAGGTGCATCCGGGCGAGGTGATCGAGGAGAAGATCTCGCTGTCGGAGCGCTTTGGCCTGTGGGTCAGCTTCTATCCTTTCAGCCAGGCCGAGTACCTTGCCATCGTGGCGCAGTGGCTGTCGCATTTCGGCGCCAGCGCACAGGCGATCGAGGCGGCGCGGCCGGAGGCCTTGGTGTGGGCGCTGGAGCGCGGCTCGCGCAGCGGGCGCGTGGCCTACCAGTTCGCGCGCGACTACGCGGGGCGCGCAGCCGCATGAGCGAGCCGAGGAAGCACATCGAGGTCGCAGTGGGCATCCTGATCCGCGGGGACGGTGCCCTTCTGCTGTCCACCCGGCCCGAAGGCAAGCCCTATGCGGGCTACTGGGAGTTCCCGGGCGGCAAGATCGAGGCCGGTGAAAGCGTTGAAGAGGCGCTGCGGCGCGAACTGCACGAGGAACTCGGCATCACCATCGGCGGCGCGCAGGTCTGGAAGACCACCGAGCACGACTATCCGCATGCATTGGTGCGCCTGCACTGGTGCAAGGTCTTCGACTGGAACGGCGACTTCGAGATGCGCGAAGGCCAAGCGATGCGCTGGCAGCAGTTGCCGCTGGACGTGACGCCGGTCTTGCCGGGGGCCATGCCGGTGCTGGCCTGGCTGTCGGAAGAGCGCGGCCTGGCCGCCTGATTGCCAGCTATTGCAGGCGCGGGTCGCCGAAGGGCTCGTCGTCCGGCGGCGCTTCAGCGGGCAGCGTGAACTCTTCGCTGGCCCAGGCTCCCAGATCGATGCCCTTGCAGCGCGCGCTGCAGAAGGGCCGGTAGGGATTGCTGGCCGCATAGACGCTGTCCTGCCCGCAGGCCGGGCACTTCACGGTGCGCGCGGCGAATTTCGAAGACTCGGTCATGCGCAAAGGGTGAGTTCGAAAGCGGTGTCTTCCGTGCTCTGGTGCAGGCGATCGTCGTCTTCGTGGCGCATCAGGCGCACCGAGACCATCAGGCGATTGCCGCTGATTTCGGGGATGAGGCCCAGAGACGGATCGATGCGCAGACGCAGCAACTGGAAGCTGCGCCCCTGCGGCAATGTCTGCTGGTACTGGCCGTTTGTGGCCATCACCTTGTAGGGCACGTCGGCATCGCGCAGCAGCTTGAGCAGCAGATAGACCGATTCGGCCATGGGCGCGAGGGTGGCGGCCCAGCGCTCCACGTCGGCGCGCCGCATGGCCGGGCTGCGGTGCTGCCAGGCGTAGTAGGCCGGCAGGTCGAACTCGCAGGTGCCGCCGGGAATGTTGGCGCGGCTGCGGATGCTCATCAGCCACTCGTTCTCGGTCAGGATCTGGCCGGCCTTGCCGGGCACGGTGTTCAGGGTGTTGAAGTTGCGCTCCAACTGCCCGATCACCTGGTCCAGCACGGTCTCGGAGATCGCGGGATTGCCGCGGTAGCTGGCGAACACGTTCTTGTGCTTTTCCAGATCGCGCATCACGTCGGACTTGAGATCGGCGCGCGCCGCCACGTCCATGATCTCGAAGATCGTGACGAGCGCATAGTGGTGCGAGAGCGCCGAGTCGGCGGGCACCAGTTCACCGAGCCGGCGAAACAGGTGCTCGAGCCGCAGGTAAGTTCGGATGCGCTCGTTGAAGGGGTACTCGTAAAGGATCACGCGGGTCGGTTTCCAGTCGAGGTCATCATAGCTTCAGGCGTGGCCACTTGCCGCGTGGGAAGCGGGCGTGGTCCATTGTTGCCACAGGGCGCGCACCTCGTCCTCGAGTTGCGCCAGGCTCAGATTTTCGTTGCAAATCACGGCATCGGCAGCGGCCCGCCGAATTGGCCTGGGTGCCTGGTGGGCGATCACCGCTTGCACCGCCTCGGGCTTCCATCCAGATCGGGCGACGACTCGTTGCAATTGAAGCGCTTCGCTTGCATCGACTACCAACACGCGATCGACGATGGCGCGCCAGCGTCGCGATTCCACCAGCAGGGGCACGTCGAAAACAACCAGCACGCCGCTCGCTGCGGTTGCTTGACGCTCGCATTCCTGTCCGATCAGCGGATGCAGGATGGCCTCGAGTCGCCGCTTGGCTTGCGGGTCGCTGAAGGCCAGGGAGCGCATGCGTTCGCGGTCCAGGCCGCCGTCGGCGGCGACCAACTCAGGGCCGAACTCGGCCGCAATGGCCGGCATCGCGGCGCCTCCGGGCTGGGCCAGCGAGCGTGCGATGGCATCGGTGTCGATCAGGGTCGCGCCGCGGGCCACCAGCATGGCGGCCACGGTGCTCTTGCCGCTGCCGATGCCACCGGTCAGGCCGATGCGTCGCATGGCGGCGGACTCAGAGCGCCAGCGCGCCCAGGGGGAAGGCGAAGGGGATCCATTGGCGCACAGTATCGGGCCCGGCGACCAGGCACACGAGTCCGGCACCGGCCAGGAAGGGGCCGAAGGAGATTGGGATGTCCTTGTGCGCCAGCTTGCCGGCCAGCAGCAGCAACGAGCCCAGCACCGCGCCGACCAGGGAAGAGACCAGCACGATGGCGATCAGGTAGTCGCCACCCAGCCAGGCCCCGAGTGCTGCCAGCAGCTTGAAGTCGCCGTAGCCCATGCCCTCCTTGCCGGTGGCCAGGCGATAGAGGTGATAGATCAACCACAGGCTCAGGTAGCCGAAGACGGCGCCCCAGACGGCGGACGCCAGCGGGACCCCGGTGAGCCCGGCCGCCGCGCCGATGAGGCCGAGCCAGAGCAGGGCGTAGTTGAGCGAGTCGGGCAGGTACTGCGTGTCCAGGTCGATCAGGAACTGGCAGATCAGCAGCGCAGCAAAGGCTGCCCACAGCGCGCCCGTGAGCGAGAGGCCGAAGCGCCAGGCGCACAGTGCGAACAGCGCGCCGGTGACCAGTTCCACCAGCGGGTAGCGCGGGCTGATCGGCGTCTTGCAGGCGCCGCAGCGGCCGCGCAGGAAGATGTAGCTGAGCACCGGCACGTTTTGGTGCCAGCGAATCGCCGCGCCACAGTGGCCGCAGTGCGAGGCAGGGCGCGACAGGCTGAAAGGGGGCAGGGCGTCGACGGACTTTGCCGCCTCACCGGCGGCCGCCTCCAGGGCCGGGGGCGTGTCGGTCTTGGGGCCGAACACCAGGCTCCACAGCGAGGGCACGCCGTCCACCTTCATCAGGTTGCCGACGGCGTCGCCCAGCCACTGCCGGTACATCATGACCGGCGTGCGGTAGATCACCACATTGAGAAAGCTTCCGACGAGCAGACCCAGGACGCCGGCGAACGCGGCGTCGAACCCCTGCGAGACCAACATCAAACGACCTGGCCGAGCTTGAAGATGGGCAGGTACATCGAGACCACGATGCCGCCGATGATGACGCCCAGGAACACGATGATGATCGGCTCCATCAGGCTGGACAGGCCAGCCACCATGTCGTCGACTTCCTGTTCGTAGAAGTCGGCGGCCTTGCCCAGCATGTGGTCGATCGAGCCCGATTCCTCGCCGATGGCCGTCATCTGGATCACCATCGATGGGAACAGGTTGGCATTGGTCATCGCGCTGGTCAGGCTGGTGCCAGTCGAGACTTCCTGCTGGATCTTGGTCGTGGCAATCGCGTAGACCGAGTTGCCCGAGGCACCGCCCACCGAGTCGAGCGCTTCCACCAGGGGCACGCCGGCGGCGAACATGGTGGACAGGGTACGGGTCCAGCGCGCGATGCAGGACTTTTCAATGAGCACACCGAAGATCGGCAGACGCAACAGGAAGCGGTCCATCACCTGCTGCACCCGCTCGCTGCGCTTCCAGGCCTGGAAGAAGAAATACAGGCCGCCGCCGATGACGCCGAAGATCAGCCACCAGTAGGCGACGAAGAACTCGCTCATCCCCATCACGAAGAGCGTGGGCGCGGGCAGGTCGGCGCCGAAGGAACTGAACACCGACTTGAAGGCCGGAATCACGAAGATCATGATGATCGCCACCACCACGAAGGCCACCACGACCACCGAGGTCGGGTACATGAGGGCCGACTTGATCTTGGACTTGATCGCCTCGGTCTTCTCCATGTAGACGGCCAGGCGGTCCAGCAACTCTTCCAGGATACCGGCGGCCTCGCCGGCCTCGACCAGGTTGCAATAGAGGCTGTCGAAGTACTTCGGAAACTTGCGGAAGGCCGAAGACAGCGAGGTACCGGTCTCGACGTCGCTGCGGATATCGTTCAGCAGCTTGGAAACGCTCGCGTTGGCATTGCCGCGGCCCACGATGTCAAAGGCCTGCAAGAGTGGCACGCCGGCCTTCATCATGGTGGCCAGCTGGCGGGTGAAGATGGCGATGTCCTTCGGCTTGATCGCCTTGCCGGAGTGCATGCGCTTCTTCTTGATCTTGGTCGTCAGCACGCCCTGGCGGCGCAGCGAGGCCATGACCTGGTTTTCGCCGGCGGCGCGGACTTCCCCGCGGACGACCTTGCCGTTGCGGTCCTTGCCTTCCCATTCGAAGACATGTTCCTTGTGAGTGGTGCGAGACGATGCTGCGGTGGCCATGGATTCTTCTCCGGTGCGCCGTGTTATTCGTTGGTGACCGCCACCACTTCTTCAAGCGATGTCAGACCCTGCATGACTTTTTGCAAACCCGATTGGCGCAAGCTGCGCACGCCCTCGACCTCGGCTTGCCGCGCGATGTCGAGTGCGCTGCCGTCACGAAGAATGATCGTCTGGATCTCCTCGCTGATCGGCATCACCTGGTAGATGCCGACGCGGCCCTTGTAGCCGCCGTTGCATGCCGAGCAGCCCACTGCGCGATAAGGCTTCCAGCTGCCGGTGAGGTCGTTCGGCTTGAAGCCGGCATCCAGCAAAGCCTGGCGCGGCACGTCGTGGACCTCGCGGCATACCGTGCACAAGCGGCGCGCAAGGCGCTGGGCGGTGATCAGGATCACGCTCGAGGCGATGTTGAAGGGCGCGATGCCCATGTTGCGCATGCGCGTGAGGGTGGTCGGCGCGTCGTTGGTGTGCAGTGTCGACAGCACCAGGTGGCCGGTCTGCGCGGCCTTGATCGAGATGTCGGCCGTTTCCAGGTCGCGGATTTCGCCGACCATGATGATGTCCGGATCCTGGCGCAGGAAGGCGCGCAGTGCCGTGGCGAAGGTCAGGCCGGCTTTTTCATTGACGTTGACCTGGTTCACGCCCGGCAGGTTGATTTCGGACGGGTCTTCCGCGGTGGCGATGTTCACGCCCGCCTTGTTCAACAGGTTCAGGCAGGTGTAGAGCGACACCGTCTTGCCGGAACCGGTCGGGCCGGTCACCAGCACCATGCCATAGGGGCGGCCGATGGCCGCGAGCAGGCGTTCCTTCTCGACCGCGTCGTAGCCGAGCGCATCGATGCCCAGCCGGGCGCTGCTCGGGTCCAGGATACGGATCACGATCTTCTCGCCGAACAGCGTCGGCAAGGTGCTGACCCGGAAGTCGATCGCCTTGTTGCCGAACTTGAGCTTCATTCGGCCGTCTTGCGGCACGCGCTTCTCGGCGATGTCGAGGCGAGAGATGACCTTGATGCGCGCCGACAGCTTGTCCTTGATGGC
>DATILH010000076.1:0-13901 GCA_035476655.1 Variovorax sp. | reverse complement strand
GCCGCGCTGCTTGCGCTCAAGGGCCTGGCGCCCACCCGGCCGGCCCTGGCGGGTGCCGCGGCCGGCATCATGGCCGGCGGGGCAGGGGCCACCGTCTATGCGCTGCACTGTCCGGAACTGGCGGCGCCCTTCCTGGCCGTCTGGTACGTGGCCGGGATGCTGATCCCGGTGGTGGCCGGCGCGCTCATCGGGCCGCGCCTGCTGCGCTGGTAGCGCTGCGCTCTCAGAATTCCTCGAGCGGCAGGCCGACGTAGTTCTCGGCCAGCGAGGTCGAGGCGGCATGCGAATGCACCAGGTAGTCGAGCTCGGCTTCCTGGATCTTCTGGCCGAACTCGCCGGTGTCCGGAAAGCGGTGCATCAGCGAGGTGAACCACCACGAGAAGCGCTCGGCTTTCCAGACGCGGCGCAGGCACAGGTCGGAGTAGCGGTCCAGCGCGAAGGCGCTGCGCTCGCGGTAGAAGATCTCCAGCGCGCGCGACAGGTAGCCCACGTCGGCGGTGGCCAGGTTCAGCCCCTTGGCGCCGGTGGGCGGCACGATGTGCGCCGCGTCGCCGGCCAGGAAGAGGCGGCCGAAACGCATCGGCTCGGCCACGAAGCTGCGCAGCGGCGCGATGCTCTTTTCCAGCGAGGGCCCGGTCACCAGGTGCTCGCGTGCCTGCGGGTCGAGCCGGCTGCGCAGCTCGTTCCAGAAGGCCTCGTCGCTCCAGTTCTCCACCCGCTCGTCGGTCGGCACCTGAACGTAGAAGCGGCTGCGAGTGCTGCTGCGCATGCTGCACAGCGCGAAACCGCGCGGCGTGTTGGCGTAGATGAGTTCGTGCGACACCGGCGGCACATCGGCCAGCACTCCCAGCCAGCCGAAGGGATAGACCTTCTCGTAGGTGTGCAGGGCGCCGGCCGGCACGCTGGCACGGCTCACGCCGTGGTAGCCGTCGCAGCCGGCGATGAAGTCGCATTCGATCTCGTGCGTGGCGCCGTCCTTCTCATAGCGCACCCGCGGACGAGTGCCGTCGAAGTCGTGCAGGCTGACATTGCGGGCCTCGTAGACCGTCAGCAAGCCCTCCGCTTCGCGCGCATGCATTAGGTCGCGCGTGACCTCGGTCTGGCCGTACACCATGACCTGCTTGCCGCCGGTCAGGCCATGCATGTCGATGCGGTGGCGCGCGCCCTTGAAGAGCAGCTCGATGCCCTGGTGCGGCAGCCCCTCGGCATGGGCGCGCGCGTCGACTCCGGCGCGCGCCAGCAGGTCCATGGTGACCTGTTCCAGCACGCCGGCGCGGATGCGGCCCAGCACATAGTCGCCGCTTTGGCGCTCCACGATGATGTTGTCGATGCCAGCCTTGTGCAGCAGTTGGCCGAGCAGCAGGCCGGCCGGGCCAGCGCCGATGATGGCGACTTGGGTTTTCATGATTCTTCGCTCCTGTCTCCGTAGCAGGTCTCGAGCGTAGGCTTCGCAGGCGCCGCCACATAGACCCCTGGCGCGCTCACTGTGCGATGATGGGATGGCTTGCGCGATCATCGCGCAACGTCCCGATATCTCAGCCAATCCGGAAATCCCCATGACCATTGCCAAGGCCGACTTCATCGAGGGCATTGCCAAGGGCATGGCGGTGCTCGAGAGCTTCGACACTGAACGCCAGCGCTTGAACGCCACCCTGGCGGCCGAGCGTGCGGGCCTGACGCGCGCGGCGGCGCGCCGCCACCTGCTGACCCTGGCGCACCTGGGCTATCTGGAAACCGATGGCAGCTATTTCTGGATGGCGCCCAAGGTGCTGCGTTTCTCGGGCACCTACCTGGCTTCGTCACGCCTGCCGCGCACTGTGCAGCCCACCTTGAACCGGCTGGCGGCGCAGACGCAGGAATGGTTCTCGGTGGTGGTGCTCGACGGCGACGAGGTCGTCATCGTCGCGCGCAGCGGTGCCTATGGTGCCGCCACGCGAGTGCTGGCCTACGGTCTGCATTTGGGTGCGCGACTGCCGGTGCATGCAACGTCGACCGGCCGGGTGCTGTTGGCCGCGATGAGCAGCGCCGAACTCACGCGCTGGCTGACCGGCCGCAACCTGCCGCGCCTGACTCCGCACACCATCACGCAGGCCAAGGCCCTGCGCGAGGAGATCGCCAAGGTGCGCGCGCAGGACTACTGCATCGCCACCGAGGAGCACGAGATCGGCGTGCAGGCCATGGCCGTTCCGCTGCGCAACATGCAAGGCAAGACCGTGGCCGCGCTCAACGCCGTGCTGGCCGGCGGCGTGCGGCCCGTGGCTGCACTTGAGCGAGAATTGCTGCCCCTGCTGCAGGGCGCCGCACATGAAGTTCGATCCCTGCTGTGAGCGCTTCAAAAGAGCTCAAAAAATCACGCTATAATCTGAGGCTTGTTCCCCGATAGCTCAGTTGGTAGAGCGCCGGACTGTTAATCCGTAGGTCCCTGGTTCGAGCCCAGGTCGGGGAGCCAAAACAAACCCTTGTGGTTCCTGAATGCCTCGCTATCAAATTGGTAGCGAGGCATTTTCATTTGGACGTGCCGTTTGAAGTCTTATGTCGATTCATGTGTCGATCCACGTTGCGCCTGGCCAGCCGCTTTCTGTGTCCGCTTCGCATGCGCTGCTTGGCATCGAATGTTTGTGGGCCAGCCCCGCCCCCTTGCCGCCCCCTTGCGTATGGAACCAAGGCCTTCAGTTTCTGCTCCGAGACCCTCCACCCCTTGTTTTGCGCCGGTTCCATCTCGCGGATTTTTGGCGCTGCCACGCGGGCTTGATGGGCTACCTATTGGCTCGGGTGCATACGGCGACTAGTTCGGCGCGAAGCTCGGCGAGAGAGCCCCGATACAACCAGATGAAGCCGCAGAGGAAGTACAAGAGCGTGGAGGGCCACATGTTGGCTTGGCGAAGGATGTCGGTGAACTCCGGCCCCAGGTGCGCGTTCCAGGCCCAATAGCTCATGTCGATAGCCACCCAGGCGTAAAAGAGCGCCAGGGGCACCCAGCGCCAGCGCCGCTCGATGCAAACACGCACGCCCCAAGGTGCCGTCAAGTACGTGAGGAGCGCCATCACCACGGAAATGCCGGCGTCCCAGTCGGGAAGTTTCTCCACCTGGGCGCCCCAGATGAGGATGGCAATCCCGATGGCCAGGGTCACGAGCTTCCAGGGCCGCAGGTATTCGGTGAGGGGCATGATGGCTACCTAATGGGAGCGGGTCGCGCGCTTCCATAGGCCACGTAGCAGGGCGCGTAGCTCGGCCTTGAACTCGGCCACACTGCCGCGGTACAGCCACAGGACGCCACACATCATGTAAAGGGACAAGGACGCGGGAAAATTGTCCCCGCGCCACCCCGCAATGTCCGGCAGCGCCGCGTTGTAGGCCCAGTAAACGCCGTCCACCGACAGCCACGCCCAGAACAAGGCAAGCGGCGCTTTGCGCCAGTTGTGCTCCAGGAGAACTCGCATGACCCAAGGTGCGGTGAAGTAGGTCAAGAGCGCCATCAAGACGGAGATGCCAGTGTCCCAGTCGGGGCTCTTTTCCATCTTGCCGCCCACGATGAGGGCATTGATGCCCAAGGCCAGCGTGGCGATCTTCCAGGGGCGCAGATATTCAGGCATGGTGACATGGCACTTTACGGAGCGTCACTCTAACGGAAGGTTGAGCGGTTGAGCCTTCGATGCACTGCCGACGATGCTCGCTCAGTCAACGCATCAGCGGACGCAAGGAAGAATCGTGCACTGCCCACCTTTGGAGGAACTCGGTTCGAGCCCAGGTTGGGGAGCCAAAATCGACAAGGCCTCGCACGAAAGTGCGGGGCCTTTGCCGTTTTGGGCGCGACGAAATCGCGACATGGGCAGCACGTTGCTTCCATCCCCATTGACCTGCCCCCGCCGGCAGCCCGTCGCTAGAGCGCCTGTGCCTGCCGAATCATGTTGCGCGCGATGACCAACTGCTGGATCTGGCTGGTGCCCTCGTAGAGTCGGAACAGTCGCACATCGCGGTAGAAGCGCTCGATGCCGTGATCGGCCACGTAGCCCGAGCCGCCGAAAATCTGCACCGCGCGGTCGGCCACGCGCCCGCACATCTCGGAAGCGAAGAGCTTGCAACAGGAGGCCTCCGTCGCCACGTCTTCGCCGGCATCCCGGCGCCGGGCGGCATCCATCACCATGCAGCGGGCCGCGTAGGCTTCCATCTTGCTATCGGCCAGCATGGCCTGCACCAGCTGAAACTCGGCGATCGGCTGGCCGAACTGCCGGCGGTCCATGGCGTAGGTCAGGGCGTCCTCGAGCATCCGCTCGGCCACGCCGACGCAGATGGCGGCAATGTGGATGCGGCCTTTTTCCAGCACCTTCATCGCCGTCTTGAATCCCATGCCTTCCTTGCCGCCGATCAGGTTGGCGGCTGGTACGCGGCAGTTGTCGAAGATCACGTCGGCCGTGTGCGCGCCGCGCTGGCCCATCTTGCGGTCGGGCTTGCCGATGGTGATGCCAGGCGTGTTCGCCTCGACGATGAAGGCCGACACGCCACCCGCGCCCTTGTTCTGCGGGTCGGTGCGCGCCATCAGCGTGAACAGCCCGGCGTGCGGCGCGTTGGTGATGAAGCGCTTGGTGCCGTTGACCACATAGTGGTCGCCATCGCGCCGCGCGCTGGTGCGCAGGGACGCGGCGTCGGAACCGGCCTCCGGCTCGGTCAGGGCAAAGGAGGCAATGACCTCGCCCGAGGCCAGTTGCGGCAGGTACTTGTCCTTCTGCGCCGACGTGCCGTCGATCAGGATGCCTTGCGAGCCGATGCCCACCGTGGTGCCGAACAGCGAGCGAAAGGCCGGCGAGGTCCGACCCATCTCGAACATCACCAGCGATTCCTCTTCCATCGTCAGCCCCAGACCGCCGTAGGACTCCGGCACGGTGAGGCCGAACAGGCCCATGGACTTCATGTCGGCCACGATGTCGGCGGGGATCTCGTCGGTGTCCGCCACCAGTTGCTCGGCCGGAACCAGTCGTTCCCTGACGAACTTGCGCACGCTGTCGAGCAGGGCCTGAAGCGTATCGGAGTCGCGAATCATGTTGGGGTTTCCTTGCGGGTTGCAGATAAATGGGCCAGGGGCAGCAGCGGCCCGACGCGTTCCCAGTCGGCCAGCGTCCAGACGCGCGCGATCAGCGCATCCATCTCGGCCTTGCTGGCCCCGTCGCCATAGGCCGCCAGTTGGCGCGCCTTCGCTTCGATCTCGGCGCGGCTGAGGGTGTTTCCGGGGTCGCCCTTGGGCTCGTCGATGCGCCCGCGCAACGTGCGCCCGTCGGCGGTGAGCACGCTCACTTTGCCGATCCAGCGCTGCGGGTACGCCTGGTCCACTTCGGGGTCGAGTTCCATGCGCACCTTGTGGCGCACCGCGACCACACGCGGGTCGAGGTAGGAGGCGTCGAATTCCGCCAGGCCCGCGCGGTCGAAGACGGCGATCAGCCCGAGCACCGTGCCCATCGAGAACTTGCTCTGGTGCACAGTGTGCGGCTCCACCACCGGGCCCAGCACGTCGATGGCGCCCTGGTGCACGTGGGCGGTCACGCGCTCGATGTCCTGCGCGCGCAGGCCGTGCGCGCGCATCAACTGCTGCAGGGCGTCCGCGGCGGGATGCGTGTGGCGACAGGAGGCGTGGTACTTGAAGGAGGTCTCGGCCAGCGCCCAGCGCTGCCCCAGGCGGTCGGTCAGGCGGGCCGGATCGGCGTCGCTGGACATGCCGGCCGCCATGCCTTGCTCGCCTTCGAGGATGCGGCGCGCCCCGGTGAAGCCCTCGCGAGCCAGGTAGGCGGCGGTCAGGCCATCGGCCGCGGCCTTGGCGGCGTGCAGTTGCTTGGAGTCGGCCGCATCGCGCAGGAATTCCCACAGGCCCGCGGCCTGCGTGCCGGCCGAGCCGAAAGCGTCGAGCATGCGCGCCGGGTCCAGCCTCAGCAGCCGGCCGACGGCGGCCGCCGCGGCGATCGTTCCGGCGGTCGCCGTGGTGTGGAATATCTTGTAGTGAGAGCGCCCCAGGAATTCGCCCACGCGGATGCCCACTTCGTAGCCGGCCACCGCTGCCGTGAGCAGATCGCGTCCGCTGGCGCCGATCGCCTGTGCGACCGCCAGCACGGGCGGGAACACCACGGCTGCCGGGTGGAACACCGAGCCGTTGTGCACATCGTCCTGCTCTACCACGTGCGAGGCAGCGGCATTGACCATCGCCGCGAACAGCTCGCTGCTGCGCGTGCGCGAGATCAGCACCTCGCACGCCCCCTCGGCGGGCGCCATGGCGGCGGCAAAGCGCGCGATGGCTTGCACCGGCCGCGCCGTTCGGCCCGCCAGGATCGAGCCCAGCGTATCGAGCAGCAGGTCCTCGGCGCGGCGCAGCACCGGTGCGGGAATGTCCTCGAAGCGCAGGCCGGCGGCGAAGGCGGCCAGGATGGCACTGGGGTGATGGCTCTCGGCGGACAGGTGGGAGACGTCGGATTGGTTCATGGAAGTTCCTTGGAGGGGCGCATCACAGCGCCTCGCGCAGGCCCAGCACCGCCGTGGCCTGGCTCGATAGCGTGCCGCCGTTGCCGTGCGCCAGGGCCGTGGTGGCGCCGGCCACCTGGCGCTCGCCGCCTTCGCCGCGCAACTGGCGCACCGCTTCGATGAGGGCGAAGATGCCGTACATGCCGGGGTGCACGCAGGACAGCCCGCCGCCGTTGGTGTTGACCGGCAGGTGGCCGCCGGGCGCGATCCCGCCGTTCTCCACGAAGGCGCCGGCCTCGCCCTTGGCGCAAAAGCCCAGGTCCTCCAGGAACAGAAGCACGTTGATGGTGAAGGCGTCGTAGAGCTGCACCACGTCGATTTCGGCCGGCTTCAGGCCGGCCATGGCGAAGGCGGCCCGGCCCGAGTCGCGCGCTGCCGTCACCGTCAGGTCGTGCATGGAGGAGATCTGGCGGTTCCACACCGCCGTGCCGTTGCCCAGCACGTAGACCGGCGTGCGCGGCAGGTCGCGCGCGCGGTCGGCACGCACCAGCACGTAGGCGCCGCCGCCGTCGGTCACCAGGCAGCTGTCGCGCACCGTGAGCGGGTCGCTCACCATGCGCGCGCCCAGCACGTCGTCGATGCTGAGCGGATCACGCATGAAGGCCTCGGGGTTGCGCTGCGCCCAGGCGCGCGCTGCCACCGCCACCTCGGCCAGTTGCCGCCGCGTGGTGCCGTACTGGTGCATGTGGCGCGCCGCCGCCAGCGCGTAGGCGGACAGCGGCATCATGGGCTCGTAGGGCATCTCGTAGGGCTGCGGGTCCAGGAAGCGCCGGCTGGCCACCACCTCGCGCCGCCCGAAGGCCGCCGTGCGCTGCGCGCTGCCATAGCACACCAGCACCGCGTTGCACTGGCCCGACTGCAGCGCATGCATGGCCGGCAGCACGTGCGCGATGAAGCTGGAGCCGCCGATCATCGTGCCGTCGATGTAGCTCGGGCGGATGCCCAGGTACTCGACCACCGGCATGGCCCACATGGTGGCGCTGGCGCTGGCGGTGCACAGGCCGTCGATGTCGCTCATCTTCAGGCCGGCATCGGCCACCGCGGCGCGTGCGGACACGGCCAGCAGCTCCATGTCGGTGTAGCCGGGCGCCTCGCCGCAGCCGAAGGTGGCGGCGCCGACGATGGCGGCGCTGCCGCGCAGCGACTTCCAATCCTGGGTGGCGGCGTTCATCGGGTGCCTCCCTGCGTGTCGGCGGTTGCACCGATGGCGTCGAACACCACCAGCCCCGCGCCCGCCTGCTGCACCACCCGGGCGCGTACGCGCTGGCCGATGCGCACCTCGGCAGGAGCCAGGCCCTCGACGCGGCTCATCAGGCGCACGCCTTCGTCCAATTCGATGAGCGAGACGTTCAGGTCGCCGCCTGCATCGGGCTTGCGCCGCACGGTGGTTACCGAATAGACGGTGCCGGTGCCGGCCGGCGTTTCCCAGGCCAGCCCGGCGCCTCCGCAATGTGGGCACAACTCGCGCGGGAAGTACACGGCCTGGCCGCAAGCGCCGCAGCGCTGGATGAGAAAGCGGCCATCGTTGAGGGCCGCCTGGTGGCGCACCTGCACGCCGCCTTGGGCATCGGGGAGGAGGGGAGAGGTCATCGGGTGCAATTCGAATGGTTGAATGAAAGGAGGGCCAGCAACTCGCGCTTGAGCACCTTGCCGCTCAGCGTCATGGGGAACTGCTCCACCGCCAGCACGTGCGCCGGCCGCTTGTAGGGCGCCAGGCGCTCGCGCAGAAAGGCCTGCAGGTCCGCGCTGTCCAGCGCCTGGCCGGGCTTGAGCGTGACGAAGGCCACGACCTCCTCGTTGCCGTCGCGCTCGGGCCGGCCGGCCACGCTGGCGGCGCGGATGGCGGGGAACTCCTGCAACGCCAGTTCCACCTCGCCGGGGTATACGTTGAAGCCCGAGCGGATGATCATTTCCTTGAGGCGGCCGACGACGAAGAGCGCGCCGGATTCGTCGAGGTAGCCGAGGTCGCCGCTGGCATACCAGCCGCCCGGCTTCATCACCGCCTCCGTGGCGACGGCATCGCGAAAGTAGCCGGCCATCAGGCCGCGGCCGCGGATCCAGATCTCGCCGCGTTCGCCCGTCGGCAGCTCGCGGCCTTCGGCGTCACGGATGCCGGCCTCGGCACCTTCGACGCGCAGGCCGGCCGAGGTGTCGTCGCGGTGCTCGCCCAGCGCCGTCACATGTACCGAGCCCACGTATTCCGACAGGCCGTAGCCGTGGTGAAGCGGCTGGCCGAAGCGCGCTTCCACCTGCTGCTTGAGCGCACGGTCCAGCGGGCCCGCACCGGTGTAGACGTAGCGCAGATGCGGTGCCGGCGGCTGCGTCACGCCGTGGTCGTCCAGGTGGGCCAGCAGGCGCGCGAAGAGCGTGGGCGGCCCCTGCAGTTGCGAGACTTGCCCGTGCGCCAGCGCATCCAGCAGGTCTGGGGGATCGAACTTGCTGCGCATCACCAGCCCCGCGCGCGCCTGCAGCGAGGCGGCCAGCACGGTACCCAGGCCGAAGATGTGCGTCATCGGCAGGTAGGCGTAGGAGCGGTCGGCCGGGCCGAGCCGGCGCGAGTTGGCCGACACGCGGCCGAAGTGCGTCAGCCCGTCGTGCGTGACCATCACGCCCTTGGGCGTGCCGGTGGTGCCCGACGTGAAGATGATGGCCGCCACGGCCTCCCCCAGCGCGCCGGACTCGGCCACCGCGTCGGTGCGCACCGGGCTGCGCACCAGGCCGGCCAGGGCGGCCTTGCACGCATCGAAGGCTACTGCGTGCCGCGCCGCCGCCGCCGAGGCCGCGGCGGTGAAGTAGGTGCAGCGCGCATCGGCCTTGGCGGCAAAAGCCGACACCTCGCCCGGCGCCATGCGCGCGTTGACGCCGCAGGACCAGGCGCCGACGCGGCTGCAGGCCAGCACCAGCGCCACGTGCTCGGGACAGTTCTCGGCCACGATCAGCACGCGGTCGCCGGGCCGCACGCCGATGTCGCGCAGCTCCCGTGCCTGCGCATCGACCTGTTCGCCCAACTGGCCCACCGTGACGGCGGCTCCGGGCAGGAAGAGGAAGGAGGTGTCCGGCGCCTCGGCGCGCCAGGCGTCGAAGGCGTCGTGCAGGCGTTGCGGTGTGCTGGCGTGGCTCATGCGCAAAGGCTCCTCACTCGAACTTGATGCCGGCCGTGACGCCGCGCCACAGGTCGAAATCCTTGCGCTGCTGCGCGGCAAGCACCGCCGGCGTGCCGGGCCAGCGGTCGTAGCCCTGCTCGGCCCAGGTTTTCTTCAGGCCGGGGTCGGCCAGCGCGGCGTTGACCGCCGTGTTGATCTGCTTGTTCAGCACCGGGTTCAACCCGGCCGGGCCGTAGAGGCCGTACCAGCCGATCACCTCGTAGTCGGCCAGGCCGGCTTCGCGCATGGTGGGCACGTCGGGCAGCGAGGCATTGCGCTCGCGCGAGGTGACGGCCAGCGGCCGCACGCGCTCGCCCTGGATGTAGTTGCGTGCGGTGCTGACGATGTCGAACATCATGGTCAGCTGGCCGCCCATGACGTCGGCCATGGCCGGCGCATTGCCTTTGTAGGGTACGTGCGTCATCTGGGTGCCGCTCATCTTGGCGAAGAGTTCGCCGCTCAGGTGGTTGGAGGCGCCCATGCCCGCCGAGCCGTACAGCACCTTGCCGGGGTTGGCCTTGGCGTAGGCGATCAACTCGGGCACCGACTTGAAGGGCAGGTCCTTGTTGATGACCAGCGCATTGGCATAGGACAACACCGGCGCGATGGGCGCCAGGTCCTTGAAGGGGTCGAGGCTCATCGCCTTCATCACGTGCGGCGTGATGGTCAGCGTCGGGCTGGCGCCGAAGTACAGCATGCCGCCGTCCGCGGCCGAGCGCGCCACCGCATCGGCGCCCATCACGCCGGCGGCGCCGGGGCGGTTGTCGACGATCACCGTGCGGCCCAGCTCGCGCGCCAGCACCGGCGCGAATTGCCGCGCGGCCGTGTCCACCGGCCCGCCGGCGGCATAGCCGACCACCAGCTTGATGGTGCCGGCCAGGGCCGGGGCGTCGGCGGCCCGGGCCGCGCCCAGGGGCAGGCTGACAGCGAGCAGCAGGGCTGCATGCAGGGCCGCGCGTCGGGCGGGGGCAGGGCGTCGAGTCATGGCGTCGTCTCCGTTCTGTGGTGCCGGTGAGCATCGGCCGAGTACGCAGGGCGCGCCATCTGTCTTTGCCAAAGGGGGTGTTCGTCGCCTGCGATGCGGGACAATGACCCGTTACCCACCAGCGCCAACGTCCCGCACGACACTTCATGCATTTCGACCTGTTCGACCTCCGGCTCTTCGTCTACACGGCCGAGGAGTCCAACCTGCGCAAGGGCGCCGAGCGCGCCTGCATCTCACTGGCGGCGGCCAGCACGCGCATCAAGCAGCTGGAGGACAGCATTGGCACCAAGCTCTTCTACCGCAAGCCGCAGGGCGTGGAGCTGAACCCGGCCGGCGAGGCGCTGCTGCACCACGCGCGCCTGGTGCTGCAGCAGGTCGACCACCTGAAAGTGGACCTGCGCGAGTACGCCGGCGGCGTGAAGGGCCACGTGCGCATCCTGGCCAACACCACCTCGATCAGTGGGGCGCTGCCTTCGGCGTTGGCCAGCTTTCTGGCGCGCCACCCCGACGTGAACATCGACCTGAAGGAGCGCCTGAGCCACGAGATCGTGATTGCCATCAACGAGGCGCACGCCGACATCGGCCTGGTGGCCGGCAACGTGGACACCGAGGGCCTGGAGGTGCATGACTTCGTCGGCGACGAGCTGGTGGTGGTGGTGCCGCAGAATCACCGCCTGGCCGGACAGGCCAGCACCACCTTTGTCGACACCCTGGACGAGCACCACATCTCGCTGTCGGAAGGCAGCGCGCTGGCCAGCTTTCTGCCGCCGCTGGCGCGGGGCATCGGCCGCAGCCTGGAGTTCCGCATCCAGGTGAGTAGCTTCGAGTCGATCTGCCTGCTGGTCGAGGCCGGCGTGGGCATCGGCATCATTCCGCGCTCGTCGGCGGTGCGGCATGCGCGGACCATGAAGCTGAAGATCGTGGCGCTGGACAACGACTGGGCCCGGCGAGCGAGCAAAGTGGTGACGCGCTCGCGGTCGCCGCTGCCGAAGCTGGCGCAGGAGTTGGTGAAGCACTTGGCCAACTTCAATTTCGAGGACCGGTTGCTTTAGGCGAAGGGGGCGGCCGGTGTGGTCTGGGCTGATGGCCTCAGGCCAACTCGGCGGCCGGTTGCCCGGCCCGCCGCGCCGCGCCGCGCGCGGGCAGGCGTTGCAGCGCCCGTTTGTACTCCCGCGCCAGCCGCTCGACCTGCTGCCGCACCGGCAGCACGCCGCGCACGGCGCCGATGCCTTGTCCGCAACCCCAGATGTCCTTCCACGGCTTGCGCGTGCTGCCGAAGTTCATGGCGCTGGGGTCGCTCTGCGGCAGTGCCGCCGGGTCCAGGCCGGCAGCGCGGATGGAGGGCGCCAGGTAGTTGCCGTGCACGCCGGTGAAGAGGTTGGAGTAGACGATGTCCGCGCTGCTGCTCTCGACGATCATGCGCTTGTAGGCCTCGTCGGCGCGAGCTTCCTCGGTGGCAATGAAGGCCGAGCCGATGTAGGCCAGGTCGGCGCCCATCGCCTGGGCCGCCAGGATGGCGCCGCCGTTGGCGATGGCGCCGCTCAGGGCCAGCGGGCCGTCGAACCACGCGCGGATTTCCTGCACCAGCGCGAAGGGGCTGGTGGTGCCGGCGTGGCCGCCGGCGCCGGCCGCAACGGCAATCAGGCCGTCGGCGCCTTTCTCCACCGCCTTGCGCGCAAAGCGGTCGCTGATCACGTCGTGCATCACCAGGCCGCCCCAGGCGTGCACGGCCTGGTTGACCTCGGGCCGCGCACCCAGCGAGGTGATGACGAGCGGCACCTTGTACTTCTCGCACAGGGCCGTGTCGTGGTTCATGCGGTCGTTGCTCTTGTGCACGACCAGGTTGATGGCAAAGGGGGCAGCCGGGGAATCAGGGTGCGCGCGGTCGTGCGCCGCCAGGGTCTCGGTGATCTCGGCCAGCCAGTCGTCCAGCAGTTCGGCCGGACGCGCGTTCAGCGCCGGCATGGCGCCGACGATCCCGGCCTTGCACTGGGCGATGACCAGTTGCGGCACGCTGATGATGAACAGCGGCGATGCCACCACGGGCAGCCGCAGCTTCTGGAGCAGGGGAGGGAGAGCCATGGTGGGGGTTCCCGTCTTCAGACCGGGTCCCAGCTGAACACGTCGCCCGAGCGGTCGAGCGGGAAGAACTGGGCCTTGAGGGCCGGCAGCGCATGGGCGGCCACCGTCTCGGGGCTCCAGCCTTCGCTGCGGTGCACCGAGCGCACCGGCCGCGGCTGGCTGATGAGGAATATCTCGTTGTTGCGCACGGCGAAGATCTGGCCGTTGGTGTCGGCCGCCACGTCGCTGCACAGCGCCACGGCCAGTGGCGCGATCTTGGCCGGCGTCATCTGCTTCATGCGTTCCACGCGCTGCTTCTCGGCCTCGGTCTCGGTGGGGATGGAGCCGATCATGCGGCTCCAGGCAAAGGGTGCGATGCAGTTGCTGCGCACCTTGAATTTCTGCATGTCCAGCGCGATGGACTTGGACAGCGCCGCCACGCCCAGCTTGGCCGCCGCGTAGTTGGCCTGGCCGAAGTTGCCGATCAGGCCCGAGGTGCTGGTCATGTGCAGGTACACGCCCGACTGCTGCTCCTTGAAGTGGGGCGCGGCGGCGCGGCTCACGTGATAGGCGCCGTACAGGTGCACTTTGATCACGGCGTCCCATTCGTCGTCGCTCATCTTGTGGAAGAAGCGGTCGCGCAGGATGCCGGCGTTGTTGACCACGCCGTCGATGCGGCCGAAGCCATCGAGCGCGCTGCCGATGATGCGCCCCGCCGAGCGGGCGTCGGCCACGCTGTCGGTGTTGGCCACGGCCTCGCCGCCGGCGGCGCGGATCTCGTCGACCACCTTCTGCGCCGGGCCGGCGTCGGCCCCTTCGCCGGCCACCGAGGCGCCGATGTCGTTGACCACCACGCGCGCGCCGGCGCGTGCCATGGCCAGCGCGATGTCGCGTCCGATGCCGCCACCGGCACCGGTCACCACCATCACCTTGCCTTCGAGCATGGGGCTTGCATTCATGAAATCTCCTTGGTTGTCGTTGGATGGGCTTGGCGCGGCCTTCAGGCGGCCGGCCATTGGAATCGTGCGGGGCGCTTGTCCAGGAAGTCCTGGACGGCACGGCGATGGTCCTGCGTGCCCATGGCCAGGGCCTGGCCGTTGGCTTCCATCTCGAGCCGGCTCGCCAGGTCGCCGTCGGCGGCCAGGGCGCGCTTGACCAGGCTCACCGCCGTGGGCGAGGCATGGGTGAAGCTGGCCGCCATGGCATCGGCG
>DATILH010000075.1:0-2758 GCA_035476655.1 Variovorax sp. | reverse complement strand
CGCGCGCTTGGCGCGCAGTTCATGGGCCTGCTCCTCGGGCGCGACGGCGGCCGCCGTGTCATAAGCCGCGAGCGTGCCGGCGCGACCCAAGGCATCCAACGATTCGGCGCGCAGTGCCAGGGCTTCCGGTTGCGCCGGGCGGTGGGCAAGCAACGGCTCCACGTGGCGCAGCACATCCTCGTACGCGGCGAGGCGGAACGCCTGGCGCGCCGCGGCCAATGAGCACGGCAACGCCCTGTCGGGTTCCCCCGCCGCCAGCCAGTGCTGGCCGACCAGACCGGGCGCCGCGCCCGCGCTGTCCAGCCGGATAGCCACTTCACGGTGCAGTGCCACGCGCCGGTGCGGCGGGATGCCTTCGGCCAGTGCCTGGCGCACGAGCGCATGGCGGAACCGATAGCGGCCATCCGCCACGACCAGCACGGCCGCGACGAGCGCCCGGTCGAGCCGGGCCAAGGGATCGTGGCCCTCATCGGCCATGAGCGCGACCGCGGTGGCGACATCGAAATCTTCCGCCGAGAGCGCGAGCCGGCGCAGCGCCTCCTGCACTTCGGCATCCACGTCGCACAGGCGTTCGGCCAGGGCCGACGACAGGCTGCGCGGCAGGCTCGCGCCGGCGGCTTCCCCTGGGGTTGACGCACGTGCGAGTTCAACCACGGCGAACGGAAGACCCTCGGCCCGCCGCGCGATGGCTGCTGCCGCATCCGGCGGCAAGGGCGCATCGGCTGCGCGCACGGCCAACAGCGCTGCTTCGTCTTCGGTCAGCGGCCCCAACTCGATCGCCTCCAGCTGCCCCGCGCGCAGCATGCGCGAAACGTTGCGCTCCAGGAGCTCCGGCAGCGTTGGCCGGCAGGCGAGCAGCACGAACACAGGCGGCCCGCTGGCCGCCAGGTGCACCAGCAGATCGGCACTGGCGTCATCGGCCGAGTGCGCGTCATCGACGATCACCAGCACGGGCTTGTCGGCCGCCGTCGCAAGAAGCAGTCGCCGCACGGCGCCCACCACCTGGTGCCGGCCCATCGGCAGCGCCAGCGGCTGCGCGCTTGCAGGTGCGCAGCTCATGGCGGCCAGCACGGCCTGCGCATGCGGGCCAATGGCCTCCAGCACTTGCTGGCCCTCACTCAACAGCGGCTCCACCAGGTCGGTGGTGATTCCGTAGGGCCGGGTCCAGTCGCTCGCCTGGACCGAGCGCACCTGCCAGCCCAGGCCCCTCGCCTCCTGCGCCACGCGCCGGCAGAAAGCCGTCTTGCCCATGCCCGCCGGCGCGCGCACGACAGCACCACCCGGCCGACCGCCAAGGCTGGCGCGCAGCGACGACAACACGCGCACCAATTCCAGCGCTCGGCCGACGAAGCGCGGCGCCGCGCCCTCCATCCCAGCCACGCACTCGCGGTAGAGCGCCTCGACCTGCGGCCCGGGCCGCACACCCAGCGTTTGCTGCAGGTGATCACGCAAATGGCCGTACCAGCGCAGGGCGGAAGAGCGGCGGCCGGCGGCCAGCTCCTCGCGCATCAGTTGGGCGTGGGCCGCCTCGTCGGTCGGATCTTCACGCACCAGGCGCTCCAGATCGCCGGCCTGTCGCAGCAAACGCAGGTATTTGTCGCGCAGGCGCTGCCGCGGCCCCTGGGTCCAGGCCTGGTAACGCGACTCGGGCAACAGATCGCCGCCATAAAGTTTCGCTGCCGACTTGCACGCCTGCGCATCGCCGCTGACCAACGCCTCGTCGGCGGCCGCTTCGAAGTTCAGCGCATCGCAATCGACGCCGCGGTCGGGCATGAGCATGACGCGCCCACCCCGCAGCACGACCGCATCCGATTGGCCGACGAATTGGCGCGCATGGAACGCGGCCTTGCGCAGGTTGGC
The DNA here is from genome assembly GCA_035476655.1 of Variovorax sp. Taxonomy (GTDB): domain Bacteria; phylum Pseudomonadota; class Gammaproteobacteria; order Burkholderiales; family Burkholderiaceae_C; genus Variovorax. Next base: position 898 of record DATILH010000075.1, on the reverse strand, counting down.
GCTGCCGGCGTCCGGGTCCAGCTGGGGCCACAGCGCATCCACCACCTGTTCATTCAACAGGCTGCGTTGGGGCTGCAAGCACAGCAGTTGCACCAGCTCGGCGGCACGGCGGGGGAGTTGCGGCTGGGCTTGGGCGCCTTCGCCTGGCGTGGCATCGCCAACGCCGAGGTGGAACTGCCCGAGCACGCGGATCTGCAAGGTCATCGCCGATTCCTTCCTGCCGGCGCCGGGAACGTTTCAGGAACGCCCGGTGCGGATCATGAGTATGCCGTCTATCGCTTCAAGCGGGTGCAACGACAGACGCCGGACCAGCAGCACCCGTGGACCACTTAGGAGCAACCAAAATGCACATGGCTAAAGATGACGTGGACGTCCAGCTGCAGATTCCCGGCGCCGTGATCCGGCAGCGATTGAACTTTGGCGACGCCACCGGGTACGGCAAGATCAGCGGCGAGTATTTCACCCTCGCGGCAGGCGTCGATACCACCCCGCTCTTCCAGGGCTTGAACGGCAATTCGTGCCATTGCCCGCACTGGGGATATGTGCTGAAAGGCCAGATCACCACCACCAGCGACAGCGGCGCGCAGGAAACGGTCAAGACCCATGACCTTTTCTACTGGCCGCCCGGCCACAACGTCAAGGTCGACGCGGATGCGGAGATCGTGATGTTCAGCCCCCAGCACGAGCACACGCACGTGATCAATCACATGATCGAAAAGGTGAACGCATGAACCCGAACAAGGCACTCTGGGAAAAGGGCGACTTCACGCGCATCGCCGAGAGCATGCGCGAAAGTGGTGAAGACATCGTCAGGCAAGCCGGCATCACCCCGGGCATGAAGGTGCTGGACCTGGGCTGCGGCGACGGCACCACGGCCATCCCCGCCGCGAAGCTGGGC
>DATILH010000074.1:0-20817 GCA_035476655.1 Variovorax sp. | reverse complement strand
TCTCTGTGGCCGCCTTCAACCGCATCAGCAACTACGACGCCGCCATCAGCGACTATCTCTCGCGCATCCAAGAAGACGGCACGCATGCGCTGTTCCCGGCGCAAAGCAATGGCCGCTTCGTCAAGCTGCAGGACCTGCGCTACGGCGAGAACCCGCACCAGCAGGCCGCTTTCTACCGCGACCTCTATCCGGCCCCCGGCTCGCTGGTGACGGCCAGGCAGTTGCAGGGCAAGGAGCTGTCCTACAACAACATCGCCGACGCCGACGCGGCCTGGGAATGCGTCAAGAGCTTCGACGTGCCGGCCTGCGTGATCGTCAAGCACGCCAACCCCTGCGGCGTGGCGGTCGGCGCCGATTCCTTCGATGCCTACGCCAAGGCCTTCAAGACCGATCCGACCTCGGCCTTCGGCGGCATCATCGCCTTCAACCGCCCGGTCGACCTGCCGGCAGCGCAGGCGGTGAGCAAGCAGTTCGTCGAGGTGCTGATGGCGCCCGGCTACACGCCCGAGGCGCTGGAAGTGTTCAGGAGCAAGGTCAACGTGCGCATCCTCGAGATCGGCTTGCCGCCGGGCGGCGTGACCGATTGGGACAAGGGCCACAACGCGGTGGACGTCAAGCGCATCGGCTCGGGCCTTCTGATGCAGACGGCCGACAACCGTGAACTTTCCATCGACGAGCTCAAGGTGGTCAGCAAGAAGCAGCCCACTCAGGCGCAGTTGCAGGACCTGCTCTTTGCGTGGAAGGTCGCCAAGTACGTCAAGAGCAATGCCATCGTCTTTTGCGCCGGCGGCATGACCATGGGCGTGGGGGCCGGGCAGATGAGCCGCCTCGACTCGGCCCGCATCGCCAGCATCAAGGCCGAGCACGCCGGCCTGTCACTGGCCGGCACGGCAGCGGCGAGCGACGCCTTCTTCCCCTTCCGCGACGGCCTCGACGTGGTGGTGGATGCGGGTGCGACCTGCGTCATCCAGCCGGGCGGCTCGATGCGCGATCAGGAAGTGATCGATGCGGCCGACGAGCGCGGGGTCGCCATGGTCTTCACTGGCGTTCGCCACTTCCGTCACTGAGCGGTGGGGCCTCGAAGCGGAACTTCAGCTGGAAGCTGATGGCGCCGTGCAGGCGGTCCTTGTACTCGGGGATGAAGGCGATGTTGAGGCCCCAGTGCCGGCCCTCGATCGCGGCGGTGGGAACGAGAGCGGGGAACCAGCCGCCGTTGCGGTAGTTCGGGTAGCCGTTGAAGGCGCCGATGGCGGCACCGAACTTCACGCCGCCCCATTCGAAGGGCATCACGTAGGTGCCCAAGTAGTACGAGCGCTCCCTATCGCTGTTGCGAAAACCGCCAGCCGTCAGCGAGAAGGTCTCGTTGATCGGCCATTCGACACCCAGGCCCGGGTTGCCGTCCGCCAGATCCTTGTCGCGGTCGAAGTGGTAGGAATAGAAGCCGGGGTTGATCCAGACCTGCGAGAGCGGAGCCTGCGCCTGTGCCGCCGCGGGCAGCAGGCCCAGGCCCAGCAGCACGGCGCCGCCCACTTTCATGAGGAAAGCAGCTTGAAGACCTGGCGCGCAGCCTCTAGCGTCTGCCCAATGTCGGCCGCGCTGTGCGCAGCGCTGACGAAGCCGGCCTCGTACAGCGCCGGGGCGATGTAGACACCGCGCTCCAGCAGGCCATGGAAGAGTTGGTTGAAGCGCGCGCCGTCGCTCTTCATCACGCTTGCGTAGTCCTGCGGCAGAGTGTCGAGCAGGAAGAAGCCGAACATGCCGCCCTCGCTGTCGGCGCAGAAGGCAACGCCCTCGGCCTTTGCCGCCGCCTTCAGGCCTTCGATCAGCGATTGCGTCTTGCCCGCCAGCGCCTGGTAGAAGCCGGGCTTGGCAATTTCGCGCAAGGTGGCCAGGCCGCAGGCGGTGGCCACCGGATTGCCCGACAGCGTGCCGGCCTGGTAGACCGGGCCTTGCGGCGCCAGTTGCTCCATGATGGCGCGCGGCCCGCCGAAGGCGGCCAGCGGCATGCCGCCGCCGATCACCTTGCCCAGCACCGTCAGGTCAGGCGTGATGCCCAGCACCCCCTGCGCGCCTGTGAGGCCGACCCGAAAGCCCGTCATCACCTCGTCGAACACCAGGAGCGCCCCATGCAGCGTGCACAGCTCGCGGCAGCGCCTGGCGAACTCAGGCGTGGCGCGCACGAAATTCATGTTGCCGGCGATCGCCTCGATCATCAGGCAGGCGATCTCGCTGCCGTGCAGGGCAAAGGCCTCATCGAGTTGTGCCAGGTCGTTGTAACGCAGCACCAGCGTGTGCTGCACGACCTCGGGCGGCACGCCGGCGGAGGTCGGGTTGCCGAAGGTGGCCAGGCCCGAGCCGGCCTTCACCAGCAGCGCATCGGCGTGGCCGTGGTAGCAGCCTTCGAACTTGATGATGGTCTTGCGGCCGGTGGCGCCGCGCGCCAGGCGCAGCGCGCTCATCGCGGCCTCGGTGCCGGAGCTGACGAGGCGCACCATTTCCATCGAGGGCATCAGGGCCAGGATGGCCTCGGCCAGTTCGATCTCTCGCTCGGTCGGCGCGCCGAAGGACAGCCCTTCGCCGACCGCGCGCTGCACCGCTTCGATCACCGCCGGATGGCCGTGTCCCAGGATCATCGGGCCCCAGGAACCGATGTAGTCGATGTAGCGCTGGCCGGAGGCGTCCCACATATAGGCGCCCTGGGCCTTTTGAATGAAGCGCGGCGTGCCGCCCACCGCCTTGAAGGCGCGCACGGGCGAGTTGACGCCGCCGGGAATCACGGCACGGGCGCGCTCGAAAAGAATGTCGTTGCGGTCGTTGCTCATCAGAAAAATCAGTGTCGGGTTTCGTGTGGGGGCAGCGCAAAGTCGCTGGCCTCGTCGGGGTCCTGGCCGTTCTCCTCGTCCTCGGGCTGGGCCCAGAACAAGCGGTCCGGAATCACATGGCCCATGCCGGGCCGAAAGCCCGCGTCCAGGCAGCGGTCCATGTAGCTCAGCGACTCGCTCACCGCCGACACCAGGTCGGTGCCACTGGCCAGCAGCGCCGCGAGCGTGGCCGACAGGGTATCGCCGGCGCCGGAGAACACGGCTTCCAGCCGCTCGTACTTCTCGCTGGCCAGCACCGCCTGCGGCGAGGCCAGCACGTTGTCGAAGTATTGGTCGGGCAGCACCAGGCCGGTGACCAGCGTGTAGGGCACCCCCAGTTCGCCCGCCGCCTTCGCGATGTCGCGCGCCGTCGGGCTGCGCTCGCCGTTCCAGTCGGGCAGCAGCCAGCGCCACAGGGTGCTGTGGTTGCCCACCAGCACGGTGGTCTGCGGCAGGATCAGTTCGCGGAAGGCATCGAGATAGGCATCGATCTTGTTCTCGTCCCACCACGACAGGTTGGGCATGTAGGCGACCACCGGCGTTTCGGGGTAGTCGCTGGCGGTCTCGGCGATCTCGGACAGGTTTTCCGGCGAGCCGGCAAATCCGATCTTGATGAGTTGCACCTCCACGTCTTCCAGGATGGTGCGCGCCTGCTCGGCCACCGCCTCTTCGTCGAAGGGGAAGTGATCGAAAATCTCGGCGGTGTCGCGCGCGTAGGCGCCGGTCACCACCGGAAGCATGTGCGCACCAACCGAGGAAATGGCCAGCGCATCGCAGGCCAAACCGCCTGCGCCGCTTGGGTCGCTGGCATTGAAAACCAGCACGCAGGGCAGGCCGGCTTGCGACTCGTCCTCGGTCTTCTCGATCTCGATATCGGCGCCGGTAAGATCGTCTGTTGCCCCGGGATCTTTGGTGGGTAGTAGGGAAGTTTTCATGCGCCTGAGAGCTCACCAGGATGGTGGCATATGTGAGACGCAAATCACGAGTTCGTGATTAACGCCTCGATACAATCGTTGCATTCTATGAACAGGGAACGTAAGCTGCGATGAACAAAAAAACCTGGATGTGCCTGATTTGCGGGTGGATCTACGACGAAGCGGTGGGTGTGCCAGAAGATGGTATTGCGCCTGGAACCGCGTGGGCTGACGTTCCGATGAACTGGACCTGCCCCGAGTGTGGTGCCCGCAAGGAAGACTTCGAAATGGTTGAAATTTGAAGCATGGCATAGGGCCACGCTTCCGGCGACTTTTCTGATTTCAAAGGAAAGGTTGTCGTTGTCGTCGGAAGTGTTCTCTCGTTTGTAGGAGCGTGTGCCCATGAGCACCAATGGATCAGGCTACAAGGTGCTCGTCATCGACGACAGCAACACCATTCGGCGCAGTGCCGAGATCTTCCTCAAGCAGGGCGGTCACGAGGTGCTGCTGGCCGAAGACGGCTTCGATGCCCTGTCCAAGGTCAATGACCACAAGCCTCACCTGATCTTCTGCGACATCCTGATGCCGCGCCTGGACGGCTACCAGACCTGCGCCATCATCAAGCGCAACGCCCATTTCTCCAACGTCCCGGTCGTCATGCTGTCTTCCAAGGATGGCGTGTTCGACAAGGCGCGCGGCCGCATGGTCGGCTCGCAGGACTACCTCACTAAGCCTTTCACCAAAGACCAGCTGCTCCAGGCCGTGGAGCAGTTTGGCGTCCTTCAATCGGAAACACTCTAAATGGCTATCAAAAAAGTCCTTGTGGTGGATGACTCCAAGACGGAGTTGATGTTCTTGACCGATCTTCTCGAAAAGAACGGCTTCAAGGTCAAGACCGCCGAAAACGCAGACGATGCGATGCGCCGCCTGCAGGAAGAGCGTCCCGACGTGATCCTCATGGACGTGGTCATGCCCGGGCAGAACGGCTTCCAGCTCACGCGCGCCATTGCACGCGATCCGCTGTACGCCGCGGTGCCGATCATCCTGTGCACCAGCAAGAACCAGGAAACCGACCGCGTGTGGGGCATGCGCCAGGGCGCTCGCGACTACATCGTCAAGCCGGTCGATCCCGCCGAGCTGATCGCCAAGATCAGCGCGCTGAACTAGAGCGTTTCTTCGCCATGGCCAATCGCGACGCGCTTCGTGCATTCCAGTCCAGGCTCGCCGGCCGGCTGCAGGCGGCGCGCAGTTCCGGCGTGTCGGCCTCCTGGCTGGCCGTCGAGGCCGGTGACGCCAGGTTCCTCTTTCCGCTCGGTCATGCCGGCGAGATCTTTCCCTGGACGCCGCCGCAACCCGTGCCCTATACGGAGCCGTGGTTCCTGGGGGTCTCCAACCTGCGTGGCGGCCTCTACGGCGTGGTCGAGCTGGCCACCTTCGCGGCCGGCCGGCGCAATGGCGCCGTCTCCGATGCGGCGCGATCCCAGTCTCGCCTGGTGGCGCTCAATGAACTGCTCGAAGTCAACTGTGCCCTGCTGATCGACCGCCTGGTCGGCCTGCGCGGCGTCGAGGCCTTCGTGGCCTCGCAGCCGCCGGCCGAGGACGCGCCGTCCTGGATGGGCGCCAGCTACACCGACGAGGCCGGCGAGCAGTGGCAGGAAGTCAACCTTCAAGCCCTTTCCCAGCAACCGCAATTTCTCAATATCGGCGCCTGATCGGGCTGCCGGACAACGCCATCAACCTGAAGGACCGACCGTGAGCTCGATCGCCGACAAGTTCAAACGACTCCTGCCCGTGCGCGACAACAGCGTTGCGATGAGTGCCGACAACGGCGCCGCCGCGCTCGCCTTCGACAACGTCGAAACGGTGCAGAACTTCGATGAGAAGACCGTGCTGATGCAGCGCGACGCGCAAGTCGCCGCCGCCAACGAGCCGGCAGCGCAGGCCGGCGAAGGCGAGGCGGCCAGCGCAGCGCCCCCCGCCGCGCCGCGCTCCGACTTGCAGCGCCAGCAGCGCTTCCTGTTCATCGCGCTGGGCGTGGTGGTGCTGGTGCTGCTGGTGATCGCCGGCTCCGCCATCTTGCGCGCCGATCGCGTGGCGCAGCAGGTGGCGGCCAGCGGCCAGTCGCTGATGCAGTCGCAGCGCCTGGCCAAGTCGGTCTCGCAGGCCCTGGTGGGAGATGTGAAGGCCTTCGCCGAAGTGAAGGACAGCGCCAGCGACCTGAGCGTGCGCGCCCACGGCCTGGCCAGCGGCGACGAAGCGCTCAAGCTGGAGCGCGTCGGCAACGACCTGGAAGCCGAGATGGGCAAAATCTTGCCCCTGGTGGACCGTGCCGATGCCAGCGCCAAGGCCGTGCTGGCCCAGCAGCAGATCCTGACGCAGGTGGGTTCCGCGCTGCGCAACATCAACCGCCAGTCCTCCGACCTGCTCGAAATGACCGAGACGGTGGCTTCGCTGAAGATGCAGCAGACCGCCACAGTGCCCGAGATCTCAGCCGCCGGCCAGCTGGTGATGCTGACGCAGCGTATCGGCAAGTCGGCCAATGAATTCCTCACGGTGGAAGGCGTGAGCCCCGACGCGGTGTTCCTGCTGGGCAAAGACCTGAACACCTTCCAGGAAGTGGCCCGCGGCCTGCTCGACGGCAGCGCGCAGCAGCGCCTGCCCGGCACGCGCGATCCGCAGACGCGTCAGCAGCTCGAGGCCATCCTCAAGACCTACGAGCAGACCCGCACCCAAGCCGGCGCCATCCTGGGCAACCTGCAGGGCCTGGTCACGGCGCGTGAAGCGCAAGCCACCATCCTGGCCGACAGCGAACCGCTGCGCCTGGCCCTGGGCGAGTTGCAGGACAAGCTGTCCGACCGCACCGGCCTGGGCGCCGGCACCGTGATCCTGCTGTTCGTGCTGTCGGTGGCTGCGCTCGGCCTGGCCGGCGCCATTGCCTATGCCCAGGTGCGCGAAGGCCGCGAACGCGCCGCCGGCGCCGAGCGCGAGCGCATCGAAGCCGACCGCGCCCACGAAGAAGTGACCCGCGTCAACGTGGCCAACCAGGCCGCCATTCTTCGCCTGATGAACGAACTGCAGACGGTGGCCGAAGGCGACCTGACGCAGGAAGCCACCGTGACCGAGGACATCACCGGTGCCATCGCCGACTCGGTGAACTACACGGTGGAAGAACTGCGCCTCTTGGTGGGCAACGTGCAGAACACGGCAACCCGGGTGGCGCACACCACCTCGCAGGTGGAAAGCACCTCGACCGAGCTGCTGGCAGCCTCGACCGAACAGCTGCGCGAGATTCGCGAAACCGGCCAGTCGGTGCTGACCATGGCCGAGCGAATCAACGGCGTGTCCACGCAAGCGCAGGAGTCCGCCACGGTGGCGCGCCAATCGCTGCAGGCTGCCTCCTCGGGCCTGCAGGCGGTGCAGAACGCCATCGGCGGCATGAACTCGATTCGCGACCAGATCCAGGAAACCTCCAAGCGCATCAAGCGCCTGGGCGAATCCTCGCAGGAGATCGGCGAAATCACCGAACTGATCTCGGACATTACCGAACAGACCAACGTGCTGGCGCTGAACGCGGCCATTCAGGCGGCCTCCGCCGGCGAAGCCGGCCGCGGCTTCTCGGTGGTGGCGGAAGAAGTGCAGCGCCTCGCTGAACGCTCGGCTGACGCCACGCGCCAGATCGCGGCGCTGGTGAAGGCCATTCAGACCGATACGCAAGATGCCGTCGGCGCCATGGAACGTTCCACGCAAGGGGTGGTGGAAGGTGCCAAGCTCTCCGACAATGCGGGTACCGCCCTGTCGGAGATCGACCGCGTGTCGCGCCGCCTCGCCGAACTGATCGAGCAGATTTCGCAGTCCGCTTCCCGCGAGGCCAATTCGGCCAACGTGGTGGCTGCGAACATCCAGCACATCTTCGCCGTGACGGAACAAACGGGTGAGGGCACCCGCGCCACGGCGCAGCAGGTGCGCGAACTCTCGCACATGGCTGACGAACTTCGCCAGTCGGTGTCCCGATTCAAGATTGCTTGACGAACGACGAGCCCGCCAACGTGTCGACCCTTGCCCCCGCAACCGCCCCTGTCGCCGGCAACGCGCAGGGCGCTGAAGACCTCGGGCCGTTGGCCTGGGTGCTCGGAGAAATCCAGAAGTCGCTCGAGACCTGCAGCAAGTCGCTGCGCCGTTTCGCGCGCGAGAGCGCCGGCACGCCGGACAGCGACGTCGGCCCCCTGCGCCTGGTGCGCCAGCAGCTGCACCAGGCCGTCGGCGCCCTGCAGATGGTCGGTCACCCGGCGCCTGCGCTGGTGCTCGGCGCGATGGAGTTCGCGACGCAGAACTTCGTGCAGACGCCCACGCAATGCACCGAAGCGGCCGTCCAGAAGATGGACCGCGCCGGCTTCGCCGTCACCGACTTCCTGCAGGCCCTGCTGGCCGGCAAGTCGGTGTCGTCGGTCGCCCTCTTTCCGCAATACCGCGAGGTGCTCGAACTGGTGGGCAACGAGCGCGTGCATCCGGCCGACCTCTGGCCGCTCGCCTGGCGCTGGGTCGACATCCAGCTGTCGAGCAGCAAGCCGGCGCTGGTCTATGACCCGGCGGTGCGCTCCAAGTTCGACCGCGAGCTGCTCAAGGTGGTCAAGACCGGTGATGACGCGGCGGCCAAGCGCCTGCAGGACATCAGCGTCGGCTTGTCGCGCGGCACCACGACGGCGCGCGCGCGCAGCTTCTGGGCGCTGGCCGGCGGCTTCTTCGAAGCGCTCGGCTTGTCGCTGGTCACCCCGGACGTCTATGTGAAGCGCGCCGCCTCGCGCGTGCTGCTGCAGTACGCCACCCTGGCGCGCGGCGACGACACCGTGTCGGACCGGCTCGGCCAGGACCTGCTGTTCTTCTGCGCCCAGGCCGTGCCCAGCCCGCGCGACGAGGCGCCGACCCTGCGCGCGGTGCGTGCTGCATGGGGCATCGCCAATGAGCGCGCCGTCGATTACACGCACGAGCAGTTCGGCCGCTTCGACCCGGTGGTGCTGGCGCAGGCGCGCAAGCGCATCGAGGCCGCAAAGGAAATGTGGTCGGCGCTGTCCGGCGGCGACATGGGGCGCGTGCGCCAGGCGGTCGACAGCTTCGGCGCGCTCACCGAGTCGCTGCAGAAGCTCCATCCGCCCAGCCTGCCGATGGTGCAGGCGCTCAACAACGCGGTCGATGCTTCCTTGCGTTCCGGCAAGCCGCCGGCCACCGAACTGGCCATGGAAGTGGCGACCTCGGTGCTCTACCTGGAAGCCGCCTTCGAGGACCTGGACCCGAACGACCGCCAGCTCACCGCGCGCACCGTCCAGCTGGCCGGGCGCATCGAGCGCGCCCGCGAAGGCGGCCGCTCCGAGCCGCTCGAGCCCTGGATGGAGGAGCTCTACCGCCGCGTGAGCGACCGCCAGACCATGGGCACCGTGGTCGACGAGCTGCGCAGCCACCTGAGCGAGCTCGAGAAGGCGATGGACCAGTTCTTCCGCCACCCGACGGAAAAGAGCCACTTGCGCACCGTGCCCAGCCAGCTTCTGCAGATGCGCGGCGTGTTCTCGGTGCTGGGCCTGGACCAGGCCGCTCAGACGGTGCAGCGCATGCGCGACAACGTCGAGGAGCTGATGGCGCAGGCGTCACCCGAAGCCGGCTCTTTCGACGCGCTGGGCAACAACCTGGGTGCGCTCGGCTTCCTGATCGACATGCTGGGCTACCAGCCGGCGCTGGCCAAGCGCCTGTTCGTGTTCGACGCGCAAGCCGGCGAACTCAAGCCGCTGATGGGTCGCCAAGCCGAGCCCGGAGCCGAATCGGTCGTCGAGGCGCCTGCCGTGCCTGCCGTGCCTGTCGCCCCCGTGGCCGCACCGGCCGAGCCGAAGTCGCTCACGTCGGACGAGGTCGACGCCCAGATCGCCGCCAAGCTGGCCGAACTGGCTGCGCCCAAGCGCAGCAAGAAGAAGGACACGTCGCCGTCGCCGCTGGAGGAATTCAGCCGAGCCGCCGACAGCTGGACCGCCAAGATCACCGGCCCGGCGCCGCTCGAGGCGCTGCCCGAGACCTTCGTCACCGAGCTGGCCGAAGACGACCTGCAGAACATCTTCCTGGACGAGGCGCGCGAAGTCGTCGAGAACGGCCTGGTGGCTGTCGGCGAACTGGAGCACGACCCCAGCGATGCGGGCGAGCTCACCATCCTGCGCCGCGCCTTCCACACGCTCAAGGGCAGCTCGCGCATGGTCGGCCTCACCGACTTCGGCGACGCCGCCTGGTCGCTCGAGCAGGTGCTCAACACCTGGCTGGCCGACCAGCGTCCGGCCACGCCGGAGCTGATCGCCGGCACCAGCACCGCGCTGCGCGACTTCGGCGGCTGGGTCGAGGCCATCGCCTCCGGCGAGCCGCATTCCTGGCAATCCGCTCCCTTCAACGATCTGGCCCGTTCGCTGGGCAGCGGCGAGTCGTTGCTTGCTCCCGCGGCGCACACGGTCGATCCGCAATCGCTGGCTGCGGCCGCCCGCCAGATCGCGGCCGAGCCGCCGCTGTCGGAGCCTGCCGCACTGGCCGCATTGCCGCAGCTGCCTGAACTGCCGGAGCTGGACTTCGCCAAGCAAGAAGTAGCCGAGCCTGCGCCGCCTGCCGCCGAGGCCGCTGCTGCGGCGCAACCCGACCCCTTCGAAGCCCACCACCTGGCGGACTTCCCCTCGACCGACTTCCTGGAGTTCGCGAACGAGCAGCAGCCGGCCGCCGAAGCGCCGTCGGTCGAACTGGCCGGGGCGGACATCGACTTCCTGGCCCCGCAGCGCGCGCCTGTCGAGCCGGGCTTCGAGCCCACCGCGCTGGCCGATCCCTTCGCACTTCGCATGCCGGCTGCCGTGCCCCCTGCACGCGAGCCAGAAGCGGCGACCGAACTGCCGCCATTCGACCTGGACGCCTTCGAACTGGTCGACGCCTCCGCGCCTGTGGCCGCCAAGCCCGCTGCGATCGAAGAGGTGCCAATGGTCGTCGAAGCCGCCGCGGCGGTACCGGCGCCGGACGTGGTCGACGAGTCGGTCAAGGCCATCGGGTCGCTACGCATCGGTATCGCGCTCTACAACGTCTACCTCAACGAGGCCGACGAATGGTCGCGCCAGCTCGCCACCGAAGTGGGCGAGTGGGCGCTGGAGCCGCATCTGCGGGTCCAGGATTCGACCATCGCGCTGGCGCACTCGCTGGCCGGCAGTTCCTCCACTGTCGGCTTCCAGGGCCTGTCGGGCATGGCCCGCCTGATCGAGGCGTCGCTCGCGCACCTGCAGATGCAGGGCCGCGGCACGCACGAGCAAGGCACGGTGCTGGTGTTGGCGGCCGACGAGCTGCGCCGCCTGCTGCACCAATTTGCCGCTGGCGTGCTGAAGGACCCCGCCGGCGAAACGCTGGACGCCCTGCGCGCCCTGGCTTCCGCGCCGATGCCGGTCGAGATCCCGGAGCCGCTGATCCAGACCTTGGCGGCGATGCCGCATGCACCGGCCGACGTGTCGCTGGAAGATGCCGAAGACGCCATTGACGTGGCCGACGCGGTGGATGCCGACCTGTTCCCGATCTTCGAGGAAGAGGCCGCCGAAATCCTGCCGCAACTGGCCGGCGCCCTGCGCGCCTGGGCCGAGACGCCCAGCGACATGGCGCAGCGCGCCATCACCCTGCGCGCACTGCACACCCTCAAGGGCAGCGCCCGCCTTGCCGGCGCCATGCGGCTGGGCGAGCGCGCCCACCGCATGGAATCGGATGTCGAGGCGATCGGCACCGAAGCGATTCCGCGCCAGGCCATCGAAGAAGTTTTTGCCCGCTTCGATGTGCTGCAAGCCGCTTTCGACAGCCTGCGCGACGCCGACGGTGCCGCCCAGGTTGAAATGGCGCAGCGTGCCGTTGCCGCCACGACTGCAATACCGACGGTGAGTGCGCCAGTGGTGGTGCACGTGCCCGCCCCGGCAGCGGCGCCCGAGCCGGTGGTGCCTGCTGCTGTCGAGCCGAACGCCGTCGAGCCGGCCAACGCGCAAGCCATGCCCGCCGCCTCGCTGCCGCGCCTGGTCGTGGCGGCGCCGACGGCGCTGGTACCGCTGCGCTCGGCTGCCGGCCAGGTGGTGCGCATCCGCACCCAGCTGCTGGACCGCCTGGTCGCGCAGGCCGGCGAGGTGATCATCACCCGCTCGCGCCTGGAGGGCGAGATGAGCCAGCTCAGCAGCTCGCTGATTGACCTCACCGGCAACCTGGATCGCCTGCGCCAACAGCTGCGCGACATCGAGGTGCAGGCCGAAAGCCAGATGCAATCTCGGCTGGCCCAGGCCAAGGACTCGCAGCAGGGCTTCGACCCGCTGGAGTTCGACCGCTTCACCCGCGTGCAGGAACTCACCCGCATGATGGCCGAGTCGGTGAACGACGTGGCCACCGTGCAGCGCACGCTGCAAAAGACCGTGCAGGCGACCGAAGACGACCTGAGCGCGCAGGCGCGCCAGACGCGCGAACTGCAGCGCGGCCTGCTGCGCACCCGCATGGTGGAGTTCGAGGGCATTTCCGAGCGCCTGTATCGCGTGGTTCGCCAGGCCTCCAAGGACACCGGCAAGCAGGTGCGCCTGGACATCACCGGCGGCTCGATCGAGATGGACCGCGGCGTGCTGGAGCGGATGACGCCCGCCTTCGAGCACCTGCTGCGCAACTGCGTGGCGCACGGCATCGAAGACGGCGAGACGCGCAAGCTCGCGGGCAAGGAAGCCAGCGGCCTGATCGTGATCGACCTGCATCACGAGGGCAACGACGTCTCGGTGAGCTTCCGCGACGACGGCGCCGGCCTCGACCACGCCCGCATCGCCCAGCGTGCGTACGCCCTCGGCCTGGTGCCGGCGGGGCATCCCGTCACGCCCGAGCAGGCCGCCGAACTGATCTTCCAGCCCGGCTTCTCCACCGCCACCCAGGTGTCCGAGCTGGCCGGCCGCGGCATCGGCATGGACGTGGTGCGCGCCGACGTCGCCGCCCTGGGCGGACGCATCGAAACGCAAAGCACGCCGGGGCAGGGCACCAGCTTCAAGCTGGTGCTGCCGCTGACTACCGCAGTGACGCACGTGGTGATGATGCGTGCCGGCGAGATGTCGATCGGCGTCCCGTCCAACCTGGTCGAGCTGGTGCAGCGCGTCGGCGCCCCCGAGCTGGAGCAGGCCTACGCCAGCGCCCGCTACCCCTTCGGCGGCGAAGAGCTGTCCTTCTTCTGGGCCGGCGCCCTGCTGCAGTCCTCGGCCCGCAGCGCGCGCCCGGTGGGCCGCGCCAACACCGTGACCGTGGTGCGCAGCGCCGCGCAGCGGGTGGCACTGCACGTGGATGAAGTGCTGGGCAACCAGGAAGTGGTGGTCAAGAACCTCGGCCCTCAGCTCTCGCGCCTGCCCGGCATGGCCGGTATCTCCGTGCTGGCCTCGGGCGCGGTGGCACTGATCTACAACCCGGTGGCCCTGGCCGCGGTGCATGGCGAGGTGGCACGCCAGCTTCAGACCAAGGCGCTGCTGGCGCAAAAGAGCGAGGCCGCTGCGGCCGCCGCCGCAGCGGGTTCGGATGTGCCGGTCGCGCCGCTCGTCGAGCCGACCGTGCCGCAGGTTCCCCTGGTGCTGGTGGTGGACGACTCGATCACCGTGCGTCGCGTCACGCAGCGCCTGCTTCAGCGCGAAGGCTACCGCGTGGCGCTGGCGGCCGACGGCCTGCAGGCGCTGGAGCGGCTGCAGGAGGAGCGCCCGGCGCTCGTGCTGTCGGACATCGAGATGCCGCGCATGGACGGCTTCGACCTGGCGCGCAACATCCGCGCCGACGCCGCGCTGGCCGAGCTGCCGATCATCATGATCACCTCGCGCATCGCCGAAAAGCACCGCGAGCATGCCAAGCAGCTGGGCGTGAACCACTATCTGGGCAAGCCCTACTCGGAAGAAGAGCTGCTGCGCCTGGTGCGCAGCTACACCTCGGCCGAAGTGGTTCCGCTCGCAGAAGCCTGATTTTTCCAAGGCTTCGGCGCCCGTCGCAGTGTCTGCGCCGGGCGCTATTTTTTTCCGGGTGCGCCGCTTTCCTTGACCACTGAATAGCGCTGCAACGTGCGCGCCCGCGCTTCCTCGTGATCGACGATGGGCGCCGGATAGTCCCGCCCCAGCTTCAGGCCGGCGGCTTCCAGCTCCAGCGGCGGCGCCGTCCACGGCGCATGGATCGCCGTGTTCGAGAGCCCGGCCAGCTGCGGCAGATAGCGCCGGATGAATTTGCCCTCGGGGTCGAAGCGCTGGCTCTGCGTCACCGGGTTGAAGATGCGAAACCACGGCTGGGCATCGCAGCCGCTGCCGCTGGCCCATTGCCAGTTGCCGTTGTTGGAAGCGAGTTCGAAATCGCTCAGGTGCGTAGCGAAATACGCTTCGCCGCGCCGCCAGTCCAGCCCCAGGTCCTTGCACAGGAAGCTGGCCACGACTATGCGCAGCCGGTTGTGCATGTAGCCGCTCTGATTGATCTGCGCCATCGCCGCGTCCACCAGCGGGTAGCCGGTGCGGCCCTGGCACCAGGCCTCGAACAGGGCATCGGCATGCTTGCCGTGATGCCAGATGATCTTGTCGTACTCCGGCCTGAAGCTCTTGCCGGCCGCCAGTTCGGGCCGGTGCGCCAGCACCTGGAAGAAGAATTCGCGCCAGATCAGCTCGCCCAGCCAGCCGGCGGCGCCGCGGCTGTCGGCCAGCGCGAGGCGATGCGCCAGCCCGGCCAGCTCCCGGATAGACACGGTGCCAAAGCGCAGGTGCACGCCGAGGTAACTGGGGCCGCGCACGAAGGGGTAGTCGCGCGCCTCTTCATAGCGTTCGATGCGCTGGTCGAAGAAGTCCTCGAAGAGCCGGGTTGCGCCGCGCGCGCCGGTCGGTATCTCGAGCTGGCCCAGGTTGGTGGGAAGGAAGCCGATTTCCTCCAACGCCGGCACCGGCGCACGCAGCGCCTCGGGCGCACTGGCCAGGGCCTCTTGGTATCGCTCCACCGGATAGGGCTTGAGGTAGAACTCGTTCAGCTTGGCCAGCCAGGCCCGCTTGTAGGGCGTGAACACGGAAAAGGCCTGGCCGGTCTGCGTCAGCACCTCGCCCTGCTCGAAGATGGCGCGGTCCTTGTAGGTGTGCAGGCTGATGCCGGCATTGGCCAGGGCGCCAAGCACCTTGGCGTCGCGCGCCAGCGCCGTCGGCTCGTCGTCGCGATTGGCGAAGACGGCCTGTACGCCCAGCTGCTGCGCCAGAAGCGGGATCTCCTCCTGCGCCAGCGCATGGCGCACGACCAGCTCGCCGCCGCGTTCGCGCAGGTCCTCGGCCAGCTCCACCAGCGATTCGCGGATGAATTCCACCCGCCGATCGGCTCGCGGCAGGCCATCCAGGATGGCCTTGTCGAAGACGAAGACACAGAGCACTTCCCGGCAGCTGCGCAGGGCGTGGAACAGCGCCGCGTTGTCCGCCACACGCAGGTCGCGGCGAAACCACATCAGCCCCCTGGGATATGTTTTGTCGACGGCCAGTAAAATCGGCGGCATGTCGTCCGATTCTGCCCGCATGAACCTCACGCATCATTTCCTGATCGCGATGCCGGGGCTGCGGGACGAAGCCTTCGCCGGCAGCGTGGTCTACCTGTGCGAGCACAGCGAGCGCGGCGCCCTGGGGCTGGTCATCAACAAGCCCAGCGACATCAATCTGCGCGCCCTGTTCGAAAAGGTGGAACTGCCCACCAACCAGGGCGACATCGGCGACGCCCCGGTCTTCCAGGGCGGCCCGGTCAAGACCGAACGCGGTTTCGTGCTGCACGAGCCGGTCTTTGCCAACCCGCCGGAGAACACCGAGCCGGTCTACGCCTCGACCATGACCATCCCGGGCGGGCTGGAGCTCACCACCTCCAAGGACGTGCTGGAGGCCCTGGCCACTGGCTCCGGCCCGCGCAAGGTGCTGGTTTCGCTGGGCTATTCGGCCTGGGGCGAGGGGCAGCTCGAGTCGGAATTGGCGGAAAACAGCTGGCTCACGGTGGACGCCGATCCGGCCGTCATCTTCGACACGCCGGTGGAGCAGCGCTACAGCAAGGCGCTGATGCTGCTCGGGCTGGAGGCCTGGAAGCTTTCGCCGGAAGCAGGGCACGCATGAGCGTTGCGGCGATGCCTCCCGACGCTGCTCCCATCGTCCCGACCCGTTACCAGACTTTTCTTGCTTTTGACTTCGGGCGCAAGCGCACCGGGGTTGCAAGCGGTAACCGCCTGCTGGCCAATGCCACGCCCCAAGGCACCATCGCCGCCGAGGGCGATGCCCGATTCGCGCAAGTCGAAAAGCGCATCCGCGAATGGCAGCCCGACGCGCTGGTGGTGGGCGTACCCTATCACCCCGACGGCGCGCCGCACGAGAACACGCGTGCGGCCCAGCGCTTTGCGCGCCAGTTGGAAGGGCGCTTTCGCCTGCCGGTCTACCAGGTCGACGAGCGCTACAGCACCACCGAGGCGCTCGCCGCCGGCGCGCGCGACCCCGATGCGGCTTCGGCCTGCATCATCCTGGAGCAATTTTTGAGGAGCCTCTCGTGAATCCGAAAGTCCCTGATGCGCAGGCGCTCTACCAAGAGCTGCTCACCGGTGTCAAGAATCTGATGCGGCCGGCCACCCGGCTGGTCGGCGTCACCTCCGGCGGCGCCTGGCTGGTCGAGCGCCTGCAAAAAGACCTGGGCCTGCCCGGCGCGCCTGGCGTCATTTCCTCCGCCATGCACCGCGACGACTTCGCGCGCCGCGGCCTGGCCGCCAGCGCGCACACGCAGTTGCCTTTCGACGTGAACGGCGCCGACATCCTGCTCCTGGACGACGTGCTCTACACCGGCCGCACCATCCGCGCCGTGCTCAACGAGCTGTTCGACTTCGGCCGGCCCGAATCGGTGCGCCTGGCGGTGCTGGTGGACCGGGGCGGGCGCCAGTTGCCGGTGGCGGCCGACTTCGCCGCCGCTCACCTGGAACTGCCGGCGACGCAGTCGCTGTCGCTGGACCGGGATGCGAAGGGCGCCTTCGCGCTGAAGATCGAAGAAAGCAAAGGAGCCTGAGCGGTGCTGTACAAGCGCAACCCCCAGCTGAACAAGAACGGCGAGTTGGTCCACCTGCTCTCCATGGAAGGCCTGCCCAAGGACACGCTGACGCACATCCTGGACACCGCCGCCAACTTCACCAGCGTGAGCGACCGTGAAGTGAAGAAGGTGCCGCTCTTGCGCGGCAAGAGCGTGTTCAACCTCTTCTTCGAGAACTCCACGCGCACCCGCACGACCTTCGAGATCGCGGCCAAGCGGCTGTCGGCCGATGTGATCAACCTGGACATCTCGCGTTCCTCGGCCAGCAAGGGCGAGTCGCTGCTGGACACCATCGCCAACCTGAGCGCGATGGCGGCCGACCTGTTCGTGGTGCGGCACAGCGAATCGGGCGCGCCCTACCTGATCGCGCAGCACGTGGCGCCGCATGTGCATGTGGTGAACGCGGGCGACGGGCGCCATTCGCACCCGACGCAGGGCCTGCTCGACATGTTCACCATCCGCCACTACAAGCAGGACTTTTCCAACTTGACGGTGGCGATCGTCGGCGACGTACTGCATTCGCGCGTGGCGCGCTCGGACATCAACGCGCTCACCACCCTGGGCTGCGCCGAGGTGCGGGTGGTCGGCCCCAAGACCCTGGTGCCGGCCGACATGGCACCGATGGGCGTGCGCGTCTGTCACACCCTGGAAGAGGGCATCAAGGACTGCGACGTCATCATCATGCTGCGCCTGCAGAACGAGCGCATGAGCGGTGCGCTGCTGCCGTCCTCGCAGGAATTCTTCAAGACCTTCGGCCTCACGCCCGAGAAGCTGCAACTGGCCAAGCCGGACGCGATCGTGATGCATCCGGGGCCGATCAACCGCGGCGTCGAGATCGACTCCTCGGTGGTGGATGGAAAGCAGAGCGTGATCCTGCCTCAGGTCACCTTCGGCATCGCGGTGCGCATGGCCGTGATGAGCATCGTGGCAGGAAACGAAGCATGAGCCAGAACAACAGGATCCTCATTCGCAACGGCCGCGTGATCGACCCGGCCTCGGGTTTCGACGAACAGGCCGATATCGCCATCGCCGACGGCGCGATCGTCGCGCTGAAAAGCATCCCTGCCGACTTCCAGCCGACGCAGACGCTCGACGCCCAAGGCTGCATCGTCGCCCCCGGCCTGGTCGACCTGGCCGCACGCCTGCGCGAGCCGGGCTACGAACACGAAGGCATGCTGGAAAGCGAAATGGCCGCCGCGGTGGCCGGCGGTGTCACCAGCCTGGTCTGCCCGCCCGATACCGACCCGGTGCTGGACGAGCCCGGGCTGGTCGAGATGCTGAAGTACCGCGCCGAAAAGTTGCCCGGCGCGCGCCTGTATCCGCTGGGCGCTCTCACGCGCGGCCTGGCCGGTGAAATCCTGACCGAGATGGTCGAACTCACCGAGGCCGGCTGCGTCGGCTTCGGCCAGGCCGAGGTGCCGCTCACCAACACCCAGGTGCTGCAGCGCGCGCTGCAGTACGCCAGCACCTTCGGCTACACCGTGTGGCTGCGCCCGCAGGATCGCGACCTGGGCAAGGGCGTGGCAGCCAGCGGACCGCTGGCCACCCGCCTGGGCCTGGGCGGCGTGCCGGTGGCGGCCGAGACCATCGCCATCTTCACCATCGTCGAGCTGATGCGCTCCACCGGCGCGCGGGTGCACCTGTGCCGGCTCTCGAGCGCCGCCGGGCTGGCGCTGGTGCGCGCGGCCAAGGCCGAGGGCCTGCCGCTCACCTGCGATGTCAGCATCAACTCGCTGCACCTGATCGACACCGACATCGGCTACTTCGACAGCCGGGCGCGCCTGAACCCGCCGCTGCGCCAGCAGCGCGACCGCGATGCGCTCTCTGCCGCGTTGGCCGACGGCACCATCGACGCCCTGGTGTCCGACCACACGCCGGTCGAAGCCGATGCCAAGACCTTGCCCTTTGCCGAAAGCGAAGCGGGCGCCACCGGGCTCGAGCTGCTGCTGCCACTGGCGCTGCAATGGGGCGAGCAAAGCGGCGCGGGCCTCGCGCGCGCGCTCGAAGTGGTAACGGCCGCACCGGCGCGCCTGCTGCCTGCGGCCGGCAGCGCGCGCATCGAAGCCGGCCAGGCGGCCGACCTGTGCATCTTCGACCCGGCGACCGAGTGGCAGGTTCAGCCGGAGGCCCTGCAAAGCCAGAGCAAGCACACGCCCTTTGCAGGCTATGCCTTGCGCGGCCGCGTGCGCGCGACCCTGGTCGCCGGGCGCGTGGTCTACCAAGCCTGAGGATGCGCTTCTTCGTCGTGTGCTGGAAGCTGCTGCGTGCCATGGCGCATGCGGCAGGCGGCTGGTTCACCATCCGCTTTTCCTTCCCGCGCATGACGCCGCAGGAGCGCTCGCTGGAAGTGCAGCGCTGGGCCGGCAAGATGCTGCAGATCTTCGGCATCGCGCTGGTGGTGCAGGGCGCACCGCCCACGCGGGGGCCGCTGCTGCTGGTGACCAACCACCTCTCCTGGCTGGACATCCTGGTGGTCCACGCCGCACGGCATGTGCGCTTCGTTGCCAAGTCGAACATCCGCCAGTGGCCGCTGATCGGCAGCCTGTCGACCGGCGGCGGCACGCTCTACATCGAGCGCGAGCGCCGGCGAGATGCCATGCGGGTGGTGCACCACATGACGGAGGCGCTGCGCGCGGGCGACCTGATCGCAGTGTTTCCGGAGGGCACCACCGGCGACGGCTCTGCGCTGCTGCCCTTCCACGCCAACCTGCTGCAGGCCGCCATCTCGGCCGGTGCGCCGGTGCAGCCGGCCGCTCTGCGTTTTGCCGAGAGCGGCAGTTTCGAGACCAGCCGCGCGCCAAGCTATATCGGCGACGAAAGCCTGGTGGACTCGGTCTGGCGCACCCTCAACGCGCCGCCGCTGACGGCCTTCCTGCGCTTCGGCGACCCGCAGGATTCGCGCGGGCGCGAGCGCCGCGCCTGGGCCATGGCGCTGCACACCGAAGTCGATGCGCTGCGCGCACACACCTACCCCGACGGTCATCCTCACAGGCCATGAGCCGCGCGCCCGATCCGCTGGTCGATTTCGTGCAGCGCCATCCGCGCCTGTTCGTGCTGACCGGCGCCGGCTGCAGCACCGAATCGGGCATTCCGGACTACCGCGACCACAACGGCGACTGGAAGCGCGCCGCCCCGGTGAGCTACCAGGCCTTCATGGGCAGCGAGGCCACCCGCCAGCGCTACTGGGCGCGCAGCCTCATCGGCTGGAAGGTGATCGGCCAGGCGCACCCCGGCCCGGCCCACCACGCCCTGGCGCAATTGGAATCGGCCGGCCATGTGCGTCTCTTGCTGACGCAGAACGTGGACGGCCTGCACAGCGCCGCCGGCAGCCGCGCCACCATCGACCTGCACGGCCGCATCGATACCGTGTGCTGCACCGCTTGCGGCGCGCGCACGCCCCGCGCCGAGCTGCAGCTTGAGTTGCTGGCGCGC
The DNA here is from genome assembly GCA_035476655.1 of Variovorax sp. Lineage (GTDB taxonomy): Bacteria > Pseudomonadota > Gammaproteobacteria > Burkholderiales > Burkholderiaceae_C > Variovorax. Next base: position 524 of record DATILH010000074.1, on the reverse strand, counting down.
AATCCTGATTGGGCTGAGCTGTCGGCACACAGCGCACCCGATGGCGACGCCGACCTGGAAGGGCGCGACTTCAGCAGCTTCGATGTCCCCGTGTGCAAGCGCTGCGGCGGCTTGCTCAAGCCCGATGTGGTCTTCTTCGGCGAAGGCGTGCCCAGCGAGCGGGTGACGGCGGCGCGCGCGGCGCTGGCCGACTGCGATGCGTTGCTGGTGGCCGGTTCCTCGCTGATGGTCTATTCCGGCTTTCTCTTCGTGCAGGCGGCGGTGGCGGCCGGCTTGCCGGTGGCGGCAGTGAACCTGGGCCGCACGCGTGCCGACGAACTGCTCACGCTAAAAGTGCAAGAGCCGGTGGGCCAGGCGCTGTCGGCGCTGGCGGAACAGTTCGCCTCCTCATATGGTCGCCACTGTCAATAGCGTCACTGCATGGTTTTGGGTTTGTGTTTGGGAATCGATCGGGTGATGCGACACGAGCGTTGCAGCGACGATGAATCAGACTCATATCCGCGGATTGGTTACCAGCACTTCAT
>DATILH010000073.1:0-28249 GCA_035476655.1 Variovorax sp. | reverse complement strand
CTCTCCGACGACCTGTGCCGCAAGCTCAGCGGCCGCGCCATCAACATTCACCACAGCTTTTTGCCCAGCTTCAAGGGGGCCAAGCCCTACTACCAGGCGCATGACCGCGGCGTGAAGCTGATCGGCGCCACCGCGCACTACGTGACGGCCGACCTCGACGAAGGCCCGATCATCGAGCAGGACGTGGCCCGCGCCGACCACACCGACACGGTGGAAGACCTCACGGCCCGCGGCCGCGACACCGAGAGCCAGGTGCTGGCGCGCGCGGTGAAGTGGCACAGCGAGCATCGGGTGCTGCTGAACGGGCATCGCACCGTGGTGTTTCGCTGAGGTTGGTCCGGGCGCAGAATCGGGCGACCATGAACGCCCCCACCACGCCCCCGCAACAGGACGCACTGCAGCGCACCGAGCGCCAAGCGCAAGTCGTGCGCGCGTTGCAGGCGGTGCTGCCGGCGCATGCGCTGCTCTGGCAGAGCGAAGACACCGTGCCCTATGAATGCGACGGCCTGACCGCCTACCGGCAGCGGCCGCTGGTGGTGGCGCTGCCCGAAAGCGAGCCGCAAGTGGCGGCGGTGCTCAAGGCCTGCCATGCGCTTGGCGTGCCGGTGGTGGCGCGCGGCGCCGGCACCGGCCTGTCGGGCGGCGCCATGCCCAATGCGCTGGGCGTCACGCTCTCGCTGGCCAAGTTCAACAACATCCACAAGATCGACCCGGAAAGCCGCACCGCGGTCGTGCAATGCGGCGTGCGCAACCTGGCGATCAGCGAGGCGGCCGCGCCCTACGGCCTGTACTACGCGCCCGACCCATCGAGCCAGATCGCCTGCACCATCGGCGGCAACGTGGCGGAGAACTCGGGCGGGGTGCATTGCCTCAAGTACGGGCTGACCCTGCACAACGTGCTCAAGGTGCGCGGCTTCACGGCCGAGGGCGAGGCGGTCGAGTTCGGCAGCGAGGCGCTGGACAGCGCCGGCCTGGACCTGCTGTCGCTGGTGATCGGCAGCGAAGGCATGCTGGCCGTGACCACCGAGGTCACCGTCAAGCTGGTGCCCAAGCCCCTGCTGGCGCGCTGCATCATGGCCAGCTTCGACGACGTGCGCAAAGCCGGCGATGCCGTGGCAGCCGTGATCGCCGCCGGCATCATCCCGGCCGGCCTGGAGATGATGGACAAGCCCATGACCGCCGCGGTCGAAGACTTCGTGCATGCCGGCTACGACCTGATGGCGCAGGCCATCCTGCTGTGCGAATCCGACGGCACGCCCGAAGAAGTCGAAGAGGAAATCGGCCGCATGAGCGAGGTGCTGCGCCAAGCCGGCGCCACCGCCATCGCGGTGAGCCAGGACGAAGCCGAGCGCCTGAAGTTCTGGAGCGGGCGCAAGAACGCGTTCCCGGCCTCGGGGCGCATCAGCCCGGACTACATGTGCCTGGATTCGACCATTCCGCGCAAGCGCCTGGCCGACATCCTGCTGGCCATCCAGCAGATGGAGAAGAAGTACAACCTGCGCTGCTGCAACGTCTTCCACGCGGGCGACGGCAACCTGCATCCCCTGGTGCTCTTCGACGCCAACGATCCGGACGAGCTGCACCGCTGCGAACTCTTTGGCGCCGACATCCTGGAGACCAGCGTCGCCATGGGCGGCACGGTATCGGGTGAGCACGGCGTGGGCGTGGAAAAGCTCAACAGCATGTGCGTGCAGTTCAGCGCGCAAGAGAACGAGCAGATGTTCGGCATCAAGCGCGCCTTCGACCCCCAGGGCACGCTCAACCCCGGCAAGGTGATTCCCACCCTGCAGCGTTGCGCCGAATACGGCAAGCAACTTGTGCGCGGCGGCCGCCTGCCGCACCCCGACCTTCCGCGCTTCTAGATGCAAGGCTTGCGCGGGCTGGCCTGGCTGCTGGTGTTCCAGTCGATCGGCGAGCTGCTCTCACGCGCCTTCTCGCTGCCGCTGCCCGGGCCAGTGCTGGGCTTGATCCTACTGTTGCTTGGCTTGCGCCTTCCCCTGATCCGCGAGCCGGTGGGTGAATGCGCCAACTTCCTGCTCGCGCACCTGTCGCTGCTCTTCATTCCGGTCGGCGTTGGCGTGATGACTCACCTGGCGTTGCTGGCGCAGTACGGCGGGCGCATGCTGCTCGTCATCGTGCTGTCGACCTGGATCGGCCTGGCCGTGACGGCAGCGGTGCTGTGGTGGCCGCGGCCTCGCGAGGATTGAAGCGATGCCGCGTTTTGTCGAACTCTGGATCTATCTCTCGGCCTCGCCGCTGTTCGGCCTGACCGCCACGCTGGTGGTCTACCTGCTGGCGCAGGCCGCCTCGGCGCGGCTGGGCGGGGCGCCCTGGGCCAATCCGGTGCTGTGGTCGGTTGTGGTGCTGGCTGGCGGACTGCTCGCCACCGGCGTGGACTACCCCAGCTACTTCGCCGGCGCGCAGTTCATTCACTTCCTGCTGGGGCCGGCGGTGGTGGCGCTGGCCTGGCCGCTGTGGCAGCGCCGGGCGGAATTGCGCGAGCGCTTCGGCCGCATCCTCCTGGCCGCCCTGCTGGGCGGCGCCGCGGCCTGCGGCTCGGCACTGCTGCTGGGCTGGGCGGTGGGGCTGCCGAATGACGTGGTGCTGTCGCTGGCACCGAAGTCGGTGACGGCGCCGGTGGCCATGGGCATTGCGGAAAAGATCGGCGGCATCCCGGCGCTGTCGGCGGTGTTCGCGGTGCTCACCGGCATGGTCGGCGCGCTCTCGGGCAAGTACTTGTTCGATGCGATGCGCGTTGCCACCGATCCTGCCGGCTATGCGGCGCGCGGCTTCGCGCTGGGCACCACCTCGCACGGCATCGGCGCGGCACGCGCCCTGCAGGTGGACGCCCAGGCCGGCGCGTATGCCGGCCTGGCGCTGGGCCTGCAGGTGGTGTTGGCGGCGCTCCTCATGCCGCTGGTGTTCCGCCTGTTCTAGTAGCGGTACGGGTTCATCGGGCGGCTGTCGTGGCGGTTCGGCACGCCGTCGCCGTCACGGTCCCAGCGGGTGCCGTAGTAGCCGCGGCCGTCACGGTAGTAGCCGCGATCGTGGCCGTGGTAGCCGCGTTCCTGGCGGTAGTGGCCGCGATCCTGGCGGTAGTGGCCGTGGTCGTGGCCGTAGTGGGCGGGAGGCGGGCCCCAGACGCGCTGCACCGGCTGCTCCACCACGACCGGCGCCGGACGCACCACATGCACCGGCAGCGAAGGCCCCGGCAGCCCGATGTTGACGGAGACATGGCCGAAGGTCTGGGCATTCGCGGCGCTGGCGCCGAGCGCGGCCACGGACAGCAGGCCGGTGGCGAGACTGATGCGGACAATGCGGTTCATAGTGGACTCCTTGTTCGCAGCGCTGGATTTGCGTTGCATGACTCCATGCTGCAGGACGTGTGTAAAGCGAGTGTCAAGCGCGGGCGAAGTCTTGTAGAAAATCTTCGCCCGCATTTGAAGGCGGCGGCGCCGGGTCAGCGGCGGTGCGGGTTGTCCGGCCGGCGGTCATAGGCATTGGGCACGCCGTCGCGGTCGCGGTCGTAGCCCACCGCGTCCGGCCGGTTCGGATGACGGTCGTACCGGTTGGCGATGCCATCGCGGTCACGATCCCAGCGCGCATCGCTGTAGTACCAGCGACCGCGGCGCTCGACCCAGGCAGGTGCCTGGTACGCGTAGCCCGGGCGCGCTCCAACCCAGCGCCCCCCGGTCCAGGCATAGCGGCCGTGGCGGAACTCGTAGTGACCCGGCGCCCACACGTAGCCCCGCCGCGGTGCAGGCATGCGCTCGTAGACAGGCGCTGGCGGGCCGAACTGCACCGACACGGCCACGTCGGCCAATGCGGTGGCCGGTACCGCCAACGCACCCAACGACAGCAGGGCAGCGGCGCCGGTGGCAACGATGAGCTTCTTCATGTTGTGCTCCTTTTCCAGTGATATGGAGCCTTCATGCTGCCGCCCTCATGTCAATGTCGTGTAATCCCCGAGCGAAGTCTTGTATGGACCTGTAGCGCCGGGCTTTGCACGCCCGGGCCCATCACCAGGTATCGACGAAGGGCATTGCCGGCTCGTGCATGCCGGCGCTGGAGGCCAGGCCGCGCACCAGCCAGGCACGCGTCTCGCCCGGGTCGATCACCGCATCGATCTCCAGCGTCTGCGCCATGTGGATCGCCTCGCCGTTGGCGTACTGCTGCGCCACCAGCTTCTCGAAGAGTTGATCGCGCTCGGCGCCCTCGGCCGCGGCTTCCAGCTCCTTGCGATAGCCCAGGCGTACCGCGCCTTCCAGGCCCATGGCGCCGAATTCCCCGGTGGGCCAGGCCACGGTGAAGACCGGCGCATCGAAGCCGCCGGCCGTCATGGCCTGCGCGCCCAGGCCATAGCCCTTGCGCAGCACCACCGCGAAGTAGGGAACGCGCAAGTGCGATGCCACCATGAACATGCGGCACACATGGCGCACCTGCGCCTGCGCCTCGATCTCCGGGCCGACCATGAAGCCGGGCGTGTCGCACAGCGCCACCAGAGGCAGGCCGTGCGCGTTGCAAAGCTGCATGAAGCGGGCCGCCTTGTCGGCCGCCTCGACATCGATGGCGCCGCCCAGGTGGTGCGGGTTGTTGGCGAGGATGCCGACCGGCCTGCCCTCGATGCGGGCCAGCGCGGTGATGATGCCGGCGCCGAAGCCGGCACGCAGCTCCAGCAGCGAGCCAGTGTCGACCAGGCCCAGCATGGCCGCGCGCACGTCGTAGACACGCAGGCGGTTTTGCGGCACCGCGTGGCGCAGCAGGCGCTGGTCGATGCATTGCCAGTCGGACAGCGGCCCCTGGAAATAGGAGAGGTACTGCTTGGCCGCGGCCACTGCGTGCGCTTCGTCCTTGACCAGGATGTCGATCACGCCGTTCTTCGATTGCACACTGCTTGGCCCGATCTGCTCCGGCGCAAAGGTGCCGAGGCCCCCGCCCTCGATCATCGCGGGGCCGCTCATGCCGATGTTGCTGGCCTCGGTGGCGATGATCACGTCGGCGCAGCCCAGCAGGGCCGCGTTGCCGGCAAAGCAGCGGCCATGCACGATGCCCACCACCGGCACCTTGCCCGAGAGCGCGGCGAACTGGCTGAAAGTGTGGTTGTTCAGGCCCGCGACGATGGGCATGTCGGTATCGCCGGGCCGCCCGCCCCCGCCCTCGGCAAAGAGCACCACCGGCAGACCGAGTTGATGCGCCACCCGCAGCATGCGGTCGGTCTTCTGGTGGTTGCGCAGGCCCTGCGTGCCGGCCAGCACGGTGTAGTCGTAGGCCATCACCACGCAGCGTGACTTCTCCTGCCCGAAAGCCTTCGCATTGATGTTGCCGACGCCGGTGATCATGCCGTCCGCCGGCGTGTTGGCGATCAGGTCTTCCAGCGAACGGCGGCGCGTCTGGGCGGCAATGGCCAGCGCGCCGTACTCGTTGAAGTTGCGCGAGTCCTCGGCCAGGTCGCACAGGTCGGCGATGTTGGCGCGGGCGGTGCGTCCGCCTTGCGCCTGCCGCTTGGCGACCGCCGCCTGGCGGTTCGCGTCCAGTGTGGGTGCGTGGCGATCGATCACCTTCTGCAGATCGGGACGGATGGCGTCGGGGTCGGGCGCTTCCTCGGCCTGCGCGGCAACGGCCTGCGCGTCCACCGCCTCGAGCTGCACCAGCGACTGGCCCTCCACCAGGTAGTCGCCGGGCGCGGCCAGCAGGGCCAGCACGCGGCCGGCCACCGGCGCGTGCAGCAGGTGCTCCATCTTCATGGCTTCCAGCACGCCGATCTGGGCGCCGGCCGGCAGCAGGTCGCCGACCGCCACTTCGAACTGCACCAGCTTCGCCGCCATGGGGGCCTTGACGACCGGCGTGCCGGGATCCTCGTCGGCCACTTGCACGACGCTGGCTGGCGATGGCGCATGCACCGGAGGCTGGCCCGGCGCCCGCTCGAACTTCTGCGCGGCGGCCAGCAGGTCGGCCAGATGGCCTTCGACAAAGCGCGTGTGCACCGCCTGCCTGGCGAACTCGGGGCGTTCGCCGATGGCGCGCAAGAGCGGCAGATTGCTGGCGATGCCCTCGATGCAGCACTCTTCCAGCGCGCGCTGCGAGCGCCGCAGCGCGTCGGCAAACCGCGGCGAGGCGCTGTGCACGATCAGCTTGGCGAGCAAGGTGTCGTAGTGCGGCGAAGGCGCCAGGCCGGCGTAGCCGTGTGTGTCGACGCGCACGCCCGGGCCGGCCGGAAGGTCGAAGCGCAGCAGGCTACCGCTGGAGGGCCGCGCATTGCCCTGCGCATCGAGCGTCTCGGCGTTGATGCGCCACTGGATGGCAAAGCCGCGCTGCGCGGCAGTACGGCCCGCCTCGATGCCCAACTGCGCCAGCGACTGGCCCGCGGCCACGCCGACCTGCAGTTGCACCAGGTCCAGCCCGGTCACCGCTTCGGTCACCGTGTGCTCGACCTGCAGGCGCGGGTTGGCTTCGATGAAGACAAAGGGCAGGCTCTTCGATTGCTCGTCCACCAGGAACTCGAAGGTGCCCAGGCCCCGGTAGCCCACCGTCTGCGCCATGCGCAACGCCGCCTGCGCAATTCGATCGCGAAGCTCGGGTGAAAGAGCCGGGCTCGGCGCGATCTCCACCAGCTTCTGGAAGCGCCGTTGCAATGTGCATTCGCGCTCGCCCAGGCAGGCCACCTGCTGGCCGTCGCCCAGCACCTGGATCTCGATGTGGCGCGCGTTGAGCATCAGCCGCTCCACATACACGCCGTCCACGCCGAAGGCTGCCTTGGCTTCCGAGGTGCAGCGCGCATGGGCCTCGGCCAGGTCTTCCAGGCGCAGCACCGCGCGCATGCCGCGCCCGCCGCCGCCGCCAATGGCCTTGACCATCACGCCGGCCTGCTCGCCGCCGGCGGCCTGCGCGGCAAGGAACTCCTGCGCCTGCGCCAGGGACACTGCGCCGGCGCTGCCTGGCATCACCGGCACATCGCACTGCTGCGCCAGCGCGCGGGCACGCGCCTTGTCGCCGAACAGGGCCAACTGCGCCGGCGTCGGGCCGATGAAAACAAGGCCAGCGTCGGCGCAGGCCTGCGCGAAATCGGCGCGTTCGCTCAGGAAGCCGTAGCCCGGGTGCACCGCATCGCAGCCCTGGGCGCGGGCGATCTCGATCAGGCGTGCGATGTCGAGGTAGGCCGAAGGGCCGGTCGCATCGAGCGCCACCACCTCATCGGCCAGTTGCAAGTGCAGCGCCGATGCGTCGTCGCGCGCGTGCACGGCGACGCTGGCCAAGCCCAGGTCGCGCAGCGCACGCGCCAGCCGCACCGCGATCTCGCCGCGATTGGCGATCAGGATCTTCTTGAAATTCATTCCTTGTCTTTCAACAGGCGCCGCAACACCTTGCCGGCGCCGGTGGTGGGCAGCGCATCGATGAAGCGCACCACGCGCGGCGTCTTGTAGGGCGCCATGTTCTCGCGCGCCCAGGCGGTGAGCTCGGCCTCGTCCAGCTGGGCGCCGGCCTTCTTCACGATGAAGGCCTTGACCACTTCGCCCTTCTCCGCGTCGGGCTGCGCAATGACCGCGGCCTGCGCCACTGCCGGATGCTTGATGAGGATGGTCTCGACCTCTTCGGGGAACACGCTGTAGCCCGAGACCTTGATCATTTCCTTGAAGCGGCCGATGAAGGTGAGGTAGCCGTCGGCATCCATCTTGCCCATGTCGCCGGTGTGCACCCAGCCATTGCGCAAGGTGGCGGCGGTGGCCTCGGGCTTGTTCCAGTAGCCCTTGAAGGAGCCGGGACTGGTGAGGATGATCTCGCCCACTTCGCCCACCGGCCGCTCGGCCTGCGTGTCGGGGTCGATGATGCGGATGGTGACGCCCGGCACCGCCACGCCCTGCGTGCCCCAGCGCGGCGCATGGTGCGGTGTGTAGGTGTCGCAGGTGTGGGTTTCCGACAAGCCATAGGCGGCCTCGAAGGAGGAGCAGTTCCTCGCGAAACCCTGCCACTGCTCGGCCAATGGCTCGGTGAAGGCGATGCCGAAGCTGGTGACCGGGTTGCGGCGAAGGCTGGACAGGTCGAAGCTCGCGATGTCCGGCAACTGCATCACCGCCACGTTCATCGGCGCGATGCTGTACCACCAGCTCACGCCATGGCGCTCGATGGCCTGCGGCACCGCATGCGCATCGAAGCGATGCAGCAGCACGCCGGTGGCACCTGTGAGCACCGGCACGTTGACGCCCATCAACATGCCGGCGATGTGATAGAGCGGTGCGATCGACAGCAGCACGTCGTCCTGGGTGACACCATTGCAATCCCCGGCAGCGCGGGTCTTGAACAGCGCGTTGCCATAGCTGAGCATGGCGCCCTTGGGCAGGCCGGTGGTGCCCGAGGTGTAGGTCATGAGCGCGACATCGTCGAGGTCGACGGCGACCGGCGCGGGCTTGGCATCCGAGCGCATCACCGCGAGGAAGTCCTCGCAGCCAGCCGGCACCACGCGCTCTTCCTGCTGCGCGGCACGCAGCTCGGCCGGCAGGTCCAGCGCGAGCGCATCCGCGCAAGAGGGCAGCAGATCCGCGTAGTGCACCACGAACACATGCTTGAGCGAGGCCACCTGCTCGCGCACCCTGTCGACCACCGGCAACAGGGGCGCGGCCGCTACGATCACGCGCGCCTGCAAGTCGCCTACCTGGTAGGCCAGCTCATGCTCCTTGTTGAGCGGCCCGCTGGGGCAGACGATGGCGCCGATCTTCTGAATGCCGTAGTGGGCCACCAGGTACTGCGGGCAGTTGTTGAGAAAGAGCACCACCGGCTCGCCCTTCGCAACGCCCAGGGCCTGCAGCCGCGCTGCGAAGGCATCGCTGGCGCAATCGAGCTCGGCGTAGCTCATGCTGCTGCCATACCAGATGCACGCCGGGTGCGCACCACGTTCGCGCGCATGCCCGCGCAGGTACTCGTGCAGCGGCTGCTGCGGGCGATCTGGAAGGGAAGCTGCTGTCTCCATGGCGTCACTCTCTCAGGGTTATCGATAGCGGCTGGCGCGAAACGCCGGGTTGCCAATGGCCGGATCTTCCAACAACAATCCTACCCATGGGTATAACTTCCGCGACACCGCACAAACCCTCTGCGCACCTCCCCGAGGGCACCGGCCGCCAGCGCGCCGCCACCCAGGGCACCGACGTGCAGCGCGAGCGCATCCTGCAAGCGGCGACCACGCTCTTTGCGAAGCAGGGCTACGCCAACACCACGATGGCGCAGATCGTGCGCGCGCTCGGCGTGACCAAGCCCTTCGTCTACTACTACTTCCGCGACAAGCAGGAGATCTTCGAGACCCTGTCCTGGAAGCCGACGGTCGAGTGCTTCACCACGATGGACTTCCCGCCCGAAGACCAGCGCTGTGCCCGCGACAAGGTGAAGGAAGGCCTGGAGCGCCTGATCCGCGCCACCGTTGCCAACCATCCCTGCGCCTTCTTTGCGTACCGCGAGCCGCAGGTGTACCGCCCCGAGTACCTGGCGGCGCAGAAGAAGCTGGCCCACCATTTCTACGACCAGCTCTGCCCCTTGCTGGAAGAGGCGCGCCGCGACGGCCACCTCGACTTCGACGACGCCAAGATCACCGCGCTCGCCGCCTGCAGCCTGCCCGGTTTTCTCTACACCTGGTATCGCCCCGAAGGCCGCTACTCCGAAGATGAGTTGGTGGCCAAGCTGACCGCGCTGGCCTGGCGCGTGATCGGCCTGCGCACCTAGCCTCCTCGCTGATTCCCCTCTGTCTGTCACACCCCTCACCCTCAAGGAGACACCGATGACGATGAAGTCCCGCGGCTTCGGCCAGCGCGCCGCTGCTGTTGCCGCCGCCGCCCTGCTCGCTGCCGGCGCCGCACACGCGCAAGAGAGCTACAAGATCGCCTACATCGACCCGCTCTCAGGGCCCTTCGCCAACGTGGGCGAGCTGATGCTGCTGCACACGCAGTACGCGGTGGACGAGATCAATGCGCGCGGGGGCCTGCCCGGCGGTCAGAAGATGCAGCTGCTGCAGTTCGACAGCAAGCTCTCCGCGCAGGAAAGCCAGAGCGCGCTGCAGGCCGCCATCGACCAGGGCGCGCGCGCCATCGTCACCGGCGGTTCGGGCTCCTCGGTGGTGGCGGCGCTGGTGCAGGCGGTGAACCGCTGGAACCAGCGCAATCCCGGCAAGGAGCTGCTGGTGCTCAACCATTCCTCGATCGACCCCGACCTGACGGGCAAGAGCTGCAGCTTCTGGCACTTCCAGACCGAGGCGAACACGGCGATGAAGATGAAGGCGCTGGCCAACTACATCCGGAAGACGCCGGACATCAAGAAGGTCTACCTGCTCAACCAGGACTACGCGCACGGCAAGCAGTGGGCCAGCTACGGTCGCCAGCTGGTGGGCCTGGCACGGCCCGACATCCAGTTCGTCGGCGAGGCGCTGCACCCCATCGGCCGGGTGAAGGACTTCGCGCCCTATGTGGCGAACATCCGGGCGTCGGGCGCCGATTCGGTGATCACCGGCAACTGGGGGCAGGACATGACCCTGCTGCTCAAGTCCGCGGGCGACGCCGGCTACAACCTGCGCTACTTCAACCACAGCGCCGGCTCGGTGCCAGGCACGGTGCTGGCGGTGTCGCAGGCGAAGGCGGGACAACTGACCTGGGTGGCCGAATGGCATCCGGGCGAGGCCGATGTGCCCAAGGCCGAGGCCCTGGCCAAGGCCTACAAGGCCAAGACCGGCAAGGACTTCCTGGCACCGCGCATCGACATGACGCCGCGCCTGCTGGCCGCCGCCATCGCCAAGGCCGGCAGCACCGACACGGTGAAGGTGGCCTACGCGCTGGAGAACCTGCAGTACGACTCGGTGGTGGGTCCGGTGCGCATGCGCGGCGAAGACCATCAACTGCTGCTGCCCCAGGTGGTCAACACCATCGCGCCGGTGGACGGCAAGGCGGTGAAGCTGGGCTGGGAAGGCACCAACTACGGCTTCCGCACGGATGCGGTCTACACGGGCAACGAGCTGGCCCAGGGGACCGAGTGCAAGATGGTGCGGCCGCAGCTTCAATAGTTTTGTCATTGTGTTGGGCGCGTCACACAATGGGCGCATGGACACCCCCACCATCCACCTCATCGGCGCTCCCACCGACATCGGCGCCAGCGTTCGTGGCTGCGGCATGGGGCCCGACGCCCTGCGCGTGGCCGACCTGCCCGCCACCCTGGCGCGACATGGCTTCGGTGTGGTCGACGGCGGCAACCTGGCCGGGCCGGCCACTCCCTGGGCACCACCGACCAACGGCCTGCGCCACCTGAATGAAGTGGTGGCCTGGAACCGCGCGGTGTACGACGCGGTCGACGCGGCCATGACCGGTGGCCACGTGCCGCTGCTGATGGGCGGCGACCATTGCCTGGCGGTGGGCTCCATCAGTGCGGTGGCGCGCCATGCCCGCGCGCGGGGCCAGAAGCTGCGCGTGATCTGGCTCGACGCCCATGCCGACGTGAACACCGAGGCCACCAGCCCCAGCGGCAACCTGCACGGCATGCCGGTGGCCTGCCTGCTGGGCCATGGGCCGGCGCCGCTGCGCGGCTGGAGCGGCGAGACGGCCGCGCTCGGCGCGCAGGATCTGCGCTTCATCGGCATCCGCAGCGTCGATGCCGAAGAAAAGCTCGCGATTCGCACCCTTGGCCTCAACGTCTACGACATGCGCCACATCGACGAGAACGGCATGCGCACCACCATGACCGAGGCGCTGGCCGACATCGACGACAGCACGCATCTGCATGTGAGCTTCGACCTCGACTGCCTGGACCCGGCCGACGCCCCCGGCGTCGGCACCGGCGTGCGCGGCGGCCCCACTTATCGCGAGATGCAGCTGTGCATGGAGATGATCGCCGACACCGGCCGCCTGGGCTCGGTCGACGTGGTCGAACTCAACCCCGCGCTCGATGTGCGCAATGCCACCGCGGGCGTGGCGGTGGAGCTGATCGAAAGCCTGTTCGGCAAGTCGACGCTGGCGCGTTGAACGCCAGTCAGTTCGCCTTGGTGTCTGCCTTGGCCGGCATGCTGGCAGGTTCGCCCAGCGGCTCGACCGGCTTGGCGGCGGGCGCCTCGGCAACGGTGCTCGGCGACGGCGGTGCCGTCATGGTGGACGGCACAGGCGCCACGGCCTGCGTTGTCTCGACTTGCGGCAGCGGCTGCGCCACCAGGGAACGCGTGGTGACGGGGCTCGCCACCGCCGGCGGGGCTTCCTCGGGCACGTCGACCACCAGGTAGCGCTCCACGATCGCAAAGAAGCGCTCGTAGAAGCGTTCGTCGGTCACCGTCTGGCTGGCCACCTTGACCAGGGAGTCGTCGCTCGACGAATAGGGCAGCGAGACCGAGCCGATCACGCCCACGCCGACACTGGCCGAATTGTTGACCTTCTTCAGGCTGTAGCGGTCCTGCAGCGCGCTGACGAAGGCGATGCTGCGCGAAGGTGCGTTCTTGACCTTGCGGCGGCCGCCCTGGTCGTTGGCGCAGACGACGCGAAATTCCAGCTCCACATGCACCTCGGCAGCCGGCTGGAAGGACTTCTTGCCGGTCACGAGCTCGCCATTGGCCGCCGTCACCAGGTAGCCCTGGCTCAGCAGGGCGCGCCGCGCGGCCTCGCAGGTCTGCGCTTCGCTGGCCTCGAAAGTGCGCGTGTGGGCGTCGGTGGAGCCGAAGGCCTCGGGGTCGTAGGAGACCCGCTTCGGGCTCGAGCCGCAGCCGGCCAGCACCAGCACGGCGCTGGCGGCAAAAATTAAGACAAAAAGATTAGGTCGCGCGAACATTGCACTCGAAATGCTACCCGGCCTGCGGCCGGCTGGCCGCTTTGAGCAGCAAATAGATGTCGCGTTCCCTTCTTTACTCCTTCTTCGGCGCCGCTTCCGGGCCGCTGTCCGCCACCAGGTAGCGCTCGATCAAGGCGTAGAAGCGGTCGTAGAACTGCTCGTCCGTCACCGTCTCGCTCGCCACCTTGACCATTGCGTCCTCGCTGGAGGAGTAAGGCAGCGATACGGAGCCCAGCACGCCCACACCCACGCTGGCGGAGTTGTTGACCTTCTTCTGGGCGTAGCGATCCTGCAGCGCGCTGACAAAGGCGACGCTGCTGCGCTCGCCCTTGGCCGCATGCACGTCCTTGGCGCAGACCACGCGAAACTGCATTTCCACATGCACTTCGTTGGCCGGCTGGAAGCTCTTGGTGCCGGTCACCAGCTCGCTGCTGGCGTCCTTGACCTGGTAGCCCTGGCTCAGGAGGGCGCGCCGCGCCGCCTCGCAGGTCTGCGCCTCGGTGGCGCTGAAGCTTCGCGCATGGGTGGTGGTGGAGCCGAAGGATTCGGGGTCGTAGCTGACCGGCTTCTTGCTGCCCGAGCCGCAGCCGGCCAGGGCCAGGCCGCAAGCCGAGGCCAGCGCAAGCAATGAACGAGGAAAGGAATGGAGCATCAAACGCCATTGGAGCGGCAGCACCGAGGGCTAGCGCGTCGTCCTTTCCCGCACCCGCGTGTCGGAGAGCGCCGACCAGGCATCAAGTGCCCGCCGCCAGCAAGGCCACGTTGCCGCCCGCCGCCGTGGTGTTGATGGTGAGCGTTTGCTCCGCGCAGAAGCGCGGCAGGTAGTGAGGTCCGCCGGCCTTGGGCCCGGTGCCGCTCAGCCCTTCGCCGCCGAAGGGCTGCACGCCGACCACCGCGCCGATGGTGTTGCGGTTGACGTACACGTTGCCCACATGGGCGGTGCGCGCGAGCGCCTGGGCACGGCTGTCGATGCGCGTCTGCAGGCCCAGGGTGAGGCCGTAGCCCAGCGCATTGATGCGCTCGATAAGCTGCGTGGCATCGCCCGACCAGCGCAGGATCTGCAGCACCGGGCCGAAGATCTCGCCTGCCGAGCGCACGCTGTCGATGCTGTCGACCTCGTAGGCGCGTGGCGCCAGGAAGTTGGCCCTGGTGTCGGCCGGCGGCGGTGCCAGCAAGGCGCGCTGCGTCGCATCGAGCCGCTCCACCGCATGGCTCACCTTCTGGCACGCGTCTTCATCGATCAGCGGGCCGACATCGGTGCTGAGCAAGGACGGATCACCCACCAGCAGCTCGGCCGCCGCGCCACGCAGCATGGCGACTACCGGCTCGGCAATCGCCTCGTGCAGGCACAGGAGGCGCAGCGCCGAGCAGCGCTGGCCGGCCGAGCGGAAGGCGCTTTGCAGCACCGCGTCCACCACCTGCTCGGGCAGCGCGCTGGAGTCCACCACCATGGCATTGATGCCGCCGGTCTCGGCGATCAGCGGGACGATGGGACCTTCCTTCGCAGCCAGCGTGCGGTGGATGGTCTTGGCCACCTCGGTGGAGCCGGTGAAGACCACGCCCGCCACGCCAGGCGCCGCCACCAGCGCGGCACCCACCGTCTCCCCGGGGCCGTGCAGCAGCTGCAGCGCCTCGGTGGGCACGCCGGCCAGGTGCAGGAGCTTCACCATTTCGAGGGCAACGGCCGGGGTCTGCTCGGCCGGCTTGGCCAGCACCGTGTTGCCGGTGGCCAGGGCAGCGGCCACCTGGCCGGTGAAGATGGCCAGCGGAAAGTTCCACGGGCTGATGCAGACCCAGGGGCCGCGGCCCACCAGCGTCAGCGTGTTGCTCTCGCCGGTGGGGCCGGGCAGTTCGATCGGCTGCTGCAGGCGCTCGGCCTCGAGGGCGTAGTAGCGCAGGAAGTCGATGGCCTCGCGCACCTCGGCCACCGCGTCGCCCCAGGTCTTGAAGGCTTCCTTCACCAGGAGGGCGCAAAATCGCGGCAGCTCGTCCTGCAGGGTCGCCGCCGCGTCGCGCAGCATGGCAGCGCGGCTTTGCACCGAGGTCTGGCGCCACGGCCTGAAGGCCGCGCGTGAATCGGCGAGGGCATGCTCGATGTCGGCCGGTCTTGCATCGGCCACCGCCGGCACCGTGGTGCTCAAGTGCGCGGCCAGCAGCGGCGCCGCCATGCCATCGACGCACAGGTCCAGGCCCCGGCTGTTGGGCCGCGCCTCACCGTAGAGCGCGGGCGGCAGCACGATGCCGGAGGTACGCGTCATGTGCAGCGGCGAGGCCAGCAGCTCGGCCAGCGGCACGTGCGCATCGCCCAGCTGGTTGATGAAGGAGGAGTTGGCGCCGTTCTCCAGCAGGCGCCGCACCAGGTAGGCCAGCAGGTCCTTGTGCTGGCCGACCGGCGCGTAGACGCGAACCGGCACCTCCGGCGCGCTCTTCATCACTTCGCGGTACACGCCCTCGCCCATGCCGTGCAGGCGCTGCAGCTCGAAGGGCGCGTGCGGCGCGCCGCCCACCGGCACCCGCGCCGCCATCTGCACGATGGCCGCGATGGTGCCGGCGTTGTGCGTGGCGAACTGCGGATAGATGGCGTCCGGCGCGGCCAGCAGGGCGCGCGCGCAGGCCAGGTAGCTCACATCGCTGTGGTGCTTGTGGGTGAACACCGGGTAGTGCGGCAGGCCCAGCTCCTGGGCGCGCTTGATCTCGGCGTCCCAGTAGGCGCCCTTGACCAGGCGGCACATGAGGCGCAGGCGCAGACGGCGCGCGATGCCGATCACGTGCTCGACCAGGTCGAGGGCACGCGTCTGGTAGGCCTGCAGCGCCAGGCCGAAGCCCTGCCACTGCGGATACTCGGCCGCCACGCGCTCGGCCAGCGCCTCGAACACGTCCAGCGAGAGCTCCAGCCGGTCCACTTCTTCCGCGTCGATGGTGAGGTTCAGGTGTGCATTGGCCGCCAACTCGCACAGCTGCCACACACGCGGCACCAGTTCGCGCATCACCCGCTCCTTCTGCAGCGCCTCGTAGCGCGGATGCAGGGCGCTGAGCTTGATCGAGATGCCGTCGATGCGCTCGGGTGTGTCGTCGCCTGAGCGCGAATCCTCGGCGATGGCCTGGATGGCGTGGCGGTAGCTCTCCAGGTAGCGCAACGCGTCTTCGTCGGTGCGCGCGCCCTCGCCCAGCATGTCGTAGCTGTAGTGCAGTTGCGGATGTTTCGCCCGAGCGCTGTGCGCCTCGTCCATCGCCTCGCCGATGCTCTGGCCCAGCACGAACTGGCGGCCCAGCAACTGCACCGCGCGCAAGGTGGCGGCCACCACGCCGCGCGCACCCAGGCGGGCCAGCAGGCCGGGCGGATGGGCTTCGTCGGGCAGGAATTTCTTCGACAGCGTGATGGCGGCAGCCGACAGGCGCGACAGCGCCGAATCATGGGCGCCGCTGAAGTCGGCGCGGCTCAACTGGTCGGCGGTCAGGGCGATCGCGGTGGCCGCATCGGGCACGCGCAACAGCGCCTCCGCCAGGCGCATCAGCGCCAGGCCTTCGCTGCTGGCGATCGGGTATTCGCGCAGCAGGCTTTCCATGGCCCAGAAGGGGGGCGGATGGCGTCGCACGTTTTCCACCCAAGGCGTGGCGACCAGGGCGGCGGCGCGCCAGTCGAGCACGCCGGCGAGGTGGGACAGGCGCTGGGCAGTCACGTCGACTTCGTCGCGATAGGGGGTGGGCAGGCGCATGGCTCTTCTCGTCTGTGCTGGGGAATGAGCGTGATGCTCCGCCGATTGCTAACGAGTTATTCACCAAAGATTGGCCGTCGAATAGATAATTCATCGGCCATGGAAGACCTTCCCGCCAATCTGGACCGTATCGACCTGCGAATCCTGAAGATTCTTCAGGAGGACGGGCGGCTTTCCAACCTCAAGCTGGCCGAAGCCGTCGCGCTCTCGCCGACGGCCGTGCTGGCGCGGGTGCAGCGCCTGACGCGCGAGGGCTTCATCCAGGGCTACGAGGCGCGGCTCGATCCGCACAAGCTGGGCCGGGGCTTCACCGTCTTCGTCGAGGTGCTGCTGGACCGCACCACCCCCAATGTGTTCGAGCAGTTCAAGGCGGCGGTGCAGGTGCGCGACGAGATCATGGAATGCCACATGGTGGCCGGCGGCTTCGACTACCTGATCAAGACGCGCATGGCCGACATGGCCGCCTACCGCGAGTTCGCCGGCACCGTGCTGTGGCAACTGCCGGGGGTGCGCGAGACGCGCACCTATGCGGTGATGGAAGAAGTGAAGAGCAGCGCGAAGCTGCCGCTGGGCATCTAGGGCCACCCGCCTCCACGCCGGTGCGTGTTTCGCACCACGGCGATGCGTCGCTGTTTTCGCGCCCGCGCATTCCCCCCTCGATTTCCGCCCGACTGGACCAATTGAAGCTGGCACGCAAGCTGCCAAATACCCTGACAGGATATTTTAAATATCTTCTTAATATATTAATAACTCGCTTCCCCAACCCATCCAACCCTTTGCAGGACCGCATCCCATGACGAATCCCCGCTGGCAAGGCATCTTCCCCGCCGTCACCACCAAGTTTCACGCCGACGAGCGCATCGACGCCGAGGGCACGGCCCGCCACATCGACTTCCAGATCCGCAACGGCATCCACGGCCTTGTCACCTGCGGCTCCCTGGGCGAAGCCAGCACGCTGACGCTGGAAGAAAAGCTCGAGGTCGCGAAGATCGCGCTGGAAGCCAGCGACGGCCGCGTGCCGGTGCTGGCCAATGTTTCCGAAACCAGCACGCGCGAAGCGCTGCGCTACATCGATGGCGCCAACAAGCTGGGCGTGGCCGGCTTCATGGTGATGCCCTCTGTGATCTACGTGGCCGACGCGCGCGAGGCGATGCAGAACGTGCGCGCCATGGCCAAGGCGGCGCAGAAGCCGCTGATGGTCTACAACAACCCGGTGGCCTACCGCGTCGACCTGAAGCCCGAGCACATGCTGGAACTGGCGGACTGCGAATGGGTCGCCGCCATCAAGGAAAGCAGCGACAACATCCGCCGCATCACCGACCTGCGCAACACGGTGGGCGACCGCTACCAGATCTTCCTCGGCGTGGACGACCTGGCCTACGAGGGCCTGGCCCTGGGCTGCGACGGCCTGCTGGCCGGCGTGGGCTGCGCCTTCCCGCGCGAGAGCGTGGCGCTGTACGACCTGATGAAGGCCGGCCAGTTCGCCGAGGCGCTGAAGCTCTACCAGTGGATGACGCCAATGCTCCATCTGGACGTCTCGACCAAGCTGGTGCAAAACCTCAAGCTGATCGACCACCTGGTGGGCGTCGGCACCGAGCACATGCGCCGCCCGCGCCTGCCGCTGGTCGGCGAGGAGCGCGCCGCGATCGAAGCCATCGTCGGCAAGGCGCTCGCCACCCGTCCGGCCAAGTACCAGTCGGTCGCCTGATCGCGCCGCGCCCTCCATCCCCAGGCCGAAACACAACATGAAGAACATGAGCCGCTGGGCGCTGGATGCGTCGGATGCCGTCCTGCGCTGCGAGCGCCATCTGCTCACCTGGCTGATGGGGCTCCTGGTCGCGCTGATCCTGCTGAACGTGGTGACGCGCTACGCGGGCGTACCGATCTACTGGGTCGACGAAGCCTCGGTCTATGTGGTGGTCTGGCTCACCTTCATCGGCGCCTCGGCCATGACACGGCTGCGCCTGGACTTCGCCGTGACCCTCGCCACCGACAAGCTGGGCGCCAGGGCGGCCGCCGTCGCCAAGGCCTGCGCCTCGGCCGCGGTGCTGCTGCTGGGCCTCGCGCTGCTCGTCATGTGCTGGCTCTGGATGGATCCGGTGGGCATCGCGCGCCATGGCTTCGACGCCAAGGAATACGCGGCCGAGAGCTTCAACTTCCTCTACACCGAGACCACCCAGACCCTGAGCTGGCCGACCTGGGTGGTCCAGCTGATCCTGCCGATCTTCTCGCTCACGCTCTGCGTGCATGCACTGGCAAACCTGCTGGAAGACCTCGGACTGCAACCGAAGCGAGTGCACCGCGAATTCCACGTGGTCAATGCCGACGCGGTGAACTGAACATGCTCACATCCGCCTTCTTTCTCGTCGTGCTGCTGGTCGGGGTGCCGATCGGCGCCTGCCTGTGCCTGGCAGGCATCGTCTACGTGCTCAATTCCGGCGACACGGTGCTGTTCCAGTCCTTCCCGACGCAGATGTTCGGCGGCGTCGACAGCTACGGCCTGATCGCCATTCCCCTGTTCATCCTGATCGGCGAGATCATGAACGGCGGCGGCATCACGCGCCGCCTGGTCGACCTGGCCCTGGCCTTCATCGGCTCGGTCAAGGGCGGCCTGGCCTATGTGAACATCCTGGCCAACATGCTGGTGTCCTCGATCATCGGCTCGGCCACCACGCAGGTGGCGATCATGAGCCAGATCATGGTGCCGGAGATGGAGCGGCAGGGCTACGACAAGACCTTCGCCGCCGGCCTCACGGTGTACGGCGGCATGCTGGGGCCGATCATCCCGCCCTCGGTGATGTTCGTGGTCTACAGCGTGCTGGCGCAGGTGGCGGTCGGCGACATGCTGATCGCCGGCATCCTGCCCGGCATCGTGCTCACCCTGCTGTTCTTCGTGGTGATCGCCTGCCTGGGCCTCATCTACGACTACCCGCGCACCGAGAAACGCACGCTGCGCCAGCGGCTGCACACCGTGCTGACAGCCTGCCCCACGCTCCTGATCCCGATCGTCATCGTCGGCTCCATCCTCACCGGCTTTGCCAACCCGACCGAGGCGGCCGCCGTTGGCGCGCTGGCGGCGGCACTGGTCGGGCGCTATGTGACCAAGGAGTTCAGCTTCAAGTCGATGCCGCAGATCCTGCTCAAGTCCGCCATCTACTCGGCAGTGGTGCTCTTCCTGGTGGCCGCCGCAGCGGTGTTCTCCTGGCTGCTGATCTACGGCAAGGTGCCGCAGGCCGCCGCGGCCTGGATCCAGACTGTCGCCAAGGACCCGGTCAGCTTCCTGCTGCTGGCCAACGCGATCCTGCTGCCGATCGCCACCGAGATCTACGGCATCGATCCGCGCCACTTCGGCGTGGTGGTGGTGGTCAACCTGGTGCTGGGCCTGATGACGCCGCCGGTGGGCTTGAGCTTCTTCGTCGCCAGCGCCGTCACCGGCGCCAAGCCCGGGAAGATGTTCATGGTCACCCTGCCCTTCTTCCTGATCTGCTGCGCCGCGCTGGTGCTGCTGTCGATCTTTCCGAGCCTCTCGCTGGCCCTCCTGCCCAAGCTGTAGGCCGCCCTCCACTTCCCTTCATTCCACCCACTACCGGAGCTCTTGCATGTCCCTCACACGCCGACACTTCGTTCAGGCTGCCGCCGGCAGCGCCGCCGCCGTACTGCCCTTCCTCGGCACGCCCTCGCGCGCGGCCGCGGCCAAGGAATTCCGGCTCGGGCTCATCACGCCTGCAGGCCATTCGTGGAACCGGGCGGCGCTGGCCTTCGGCGAATCGCTGAAGAAGGCCACCGACGGCCGCCTGAGCGCCACGGTCTTCCACTCCGGCCAGCTGGGCAACGAGTCGGCCATGATGCAGCAGCTGCAGTCGGGCGCGCTCGACATGGGCTGGATCCAGGCGGCCGAGCTGGGTTCGCGCGTGTCCAGCGTGGCGGCCATCAACGCGCCCTACCTGGTGCGCTCGACGACCGCCGTGGCCTCGCTGGTGCGCACGCCGGCGGCCCTGAAGCTGCTCGACGTGCTGCCGCGCGAAACCGGCACCATCGGCCTGGGCTGGGGCATCACCGGCATGCGCGTGGTGTTCTCGACCAAGAACATCTCGACGCCCACCGAGCTCAAGGGCCTGAAGCTGCGCATCAACCCGACGCCGGTGTACCGCGACTTCTACCAGCTGTTCGGCGCGGCGCCCACGCCGATCCCGACGCCGGCGGTGTTCGACGCCATGTCCAACGGCCAGGTCGACGGCCTGGAGGCGGACATCGAGTTCTCCTGGAACCAGCGCTTCGACCGTGTTTCCAAGGTGCTGCTGCCGATGAACGCGCTCTTCATGCCCTTCGCCCCGCTGGTGTCGGGCCGCGTCTGGCAGACGCTGGACGCCAAGGACAAGGAACTGATCCGCGAGCTGGTCAAGCAGTCGCTGGACGCGCAGATCAAGGACATCGTGACCACCGAGCTCGGACTCGTGGACAAGTTCAAGGCCAGCGGCATCGCCTTCAAGAGCGCGACCGACTTCGACCCGGCGCCGGTGATCCAGTCTTTCGACAAGCTGTGGCTGCCCAAGGCTCCCCAGATCGCGGAGCTGCGCAAGGTCGGCAGCTCCCTTGCGTGAAGAAGCTGGGAGAATGCGACCGCTTTTTCCACCGATGTCCAACACCGCCACCACGCCTCACACAGGAAGCGCCGCGTCCGCGCCGCGGCGTGCGGCCGACCTCGCCTACGACGCGATCGAGGCGCTGATCTGCACCCTGCAGCTGGAACCGGGCAGCCAGGTGGTGGAAGCCGAGATCGTCGAGCGAACGGGCCTGGGGCGCACGCCGGTGCGCGAGGCGCTGCTGCGCATGACCTCGATCGGCTTGATCGTGCAGCAGCCGCGGCGCGGCCTGCTGGTCTCCAACATCGACCTGGCCGACCACCTCGACGTGATCCAGACCCGGCGCGTGCTGGAAAACCTGATCGCCTCCTGCTCGGCCCGCCGCGCCAGCGGTGCGGAGCGCAAGGAGATCCTGCGCTGCGCCGAGAAGATGGTGAAGGCAGCCGCGCGCGGCCACCTCGACGACTACATGCAGGCCGACCACGAACTGGACCAGGTGAACCACCTGGCCAGCCGCAACTATTCGGCGGTGAAGAGCGTCGCGCCGCTGATCGTGCAATGCCGGCGCTTCTGGTATGCCTACCAGCACGAAGGCGAGATCGTCGAGGCAGCCAAGGCGCACATGGAACTCGCGCAGGGCATCGCGACCGGCAGCGAAGCGGCGGCGGTGGCAGGCGCGAACCGGCTGCTGGACTACCTCGAGCGCTTCGCGCGCAAGGTCATCGACAACTGAGGCGCCCCCTCATTCGTCGGGGATCTCGGGCTGCACCAGCTGCGCCAGCAAGGTCAGCGACTCCTGCCAGCCCAGGTAGCAGCCCTCCTGCGGAATCTGCTCGGGGATGCCTTCCTGCACCACGTTCAGTTCGGTGCCGCAGAACACCTCCTTCAAGGTCACGGTGGTCTTCATGGTGCCGGGCATCTTCGGATCGTCGAAGACATCGGTGTTGACGATGCGCTCGCCCGGCACCAGCTCCAGGTACTCGCCGCCGAAGCCGTGGGTCTTGCCGGTGCTGAAGTTGGTGAAGGATGCCTTGTAGCGGCCGCCCACCCGCGCATCCATGTGCTGGACCTGGCAGGTGAAGCCATGCGGTGGCAGCCACTTGGTCATGGCGGCGGGATCGAGGAAGGCGCGATAGACCCGTTCGGGAGGGGCGGTGAGGACGCGATGCAGGCGGACGGTTCCGGTAGGCATGTGTTGGTTCTCCTTGAACAAGGGTCACGATGATGCGTCAGACAATGCCGCGAGTATTCGCCAGGGGCGCCCTAGCCGCGCCCGCCGAAGATCGCCGTGCCCACCCGCACCATGGTGCTGCCGGCCGCGACGGCGGCCTCGAGGTCGGCGCTCATGCCCAGCGACAGCACATCGAGCGCGATGCCGGCGGCGCGAATCTCGTCGAACACCGCGGCGGCGCGCAAAAACAACTCGCGCTGCGCCTCGAAGTCTTCCACCGGCTCCGGAATCGCCATCAGCCCGCGCAGCCGCACATTCGGCAGCAGCGCCACCTGGCGCGCCAGTTCCAGCGCCTCGCCCGCATCCACGCCCGACTTGTTGGCGCCGCCGTCCACGTTCACCTGCAGGCACAGCTGCAGCGGCGCCAGCCCGGCCGGCCGCTGCTCGGACAGGCGTTGGGCGATCTTCAGCCGGTCGATGCTGTGCACCCAGTCGAAGTGCTCGGCCACCACGCGCGTCTTGTTGCTCTGCAAGGGCCCGATGCAATGCCATTCGATGTCGGCGCGAAGATCGGCCAGCGCTTCGATCTTGGCGACACCCTCCTGGACATAGTTCTCGCCAAAGGCGCGTTGGCCGGCAGCGTGGGCGATACGCAACGCTTGGTCTGGAAAGGTCTTGGAAACCGCCAACAAGCGCACATTGGCCGGATCCCGGCCGTAATCTTTGCACGCCGCCTCGATCCGCGTTCGTACTTGCTGGAGCTTGTCGGCGATCGTCGTCATAATCTTTCAAATTCGTATCAAAACGTCACTAAGACTTTAGCGTGACGTCACCGGTCGAGGGGCCTCGTGGACATTACCCAACTGCTCGCATTCAGCGTCAAGAACAAGGCATCGGACCTGCACCTGTCGGCCGGCCTGCCGCCCATGATCCGCGTGCATGGCGACGTGCGGCGCATCAACGTCGACGCGCTGGACCACAAGGCGGTGCACGCCATGGTGTACGACATCATGAGCGACACGCACCGCAAGCACTACGAAGAGTTCCTGGAAGTCGACTTCTCCTTTGAAATCGACGGCCTGGCGCGCTTTCGCGTCAACGCCTTCAACCAGGCGCGCGGCGCGGCCGCCGTGTTCCGGACCATTCCGTCCAAGATCCTGTCGCTGGAGGCGCTCAACGCGCCCAAGATCTTCGGCGACCTGGCGCTCAAGCCACGCGGACTCGTGCTGGTGACCGGGCCCACCGGCTCGGGCAAGTCGACCACGCTGGCCGCGATGATCAACTACCTGAACGAAACCGAGTACGGCCACATCCTGACGGTGGAAGACCCGATCGAGTTCGTGCACGAATCCAAGAAGTGCCTGATCAACCAGCGCGAGGTGGGGCCGATGACGCTGAGCTTCGCCAACGCGCTGCGCTCGGCCCTGCGGGAAGACCCGGACGCGATCCTGGTGGGCGAGTTGCGCGACCTGGAAACCATCCGCCTGGCGATGACCGCGGCCGAAACCGGCCACCTGGTGTTCGGCACGCTGCACACCTCATCGGCTGCCAAGACCATCGACCGGATCATCGACGTGTTCCCGGGCGAAGAGAAGGAAATGATCCGCGCCATGCTGTCGGAGTCGCTGCAGGCGGTGATCTCGCAGACCCTGTGCAAGACCAAGGACGGCTCCGGCCGGGTGGCGGCGCACGAGATCATGCTGGGCACCCCGGCCATCCGCAACCTGATCCGCGAGGCCAAGGTGGCGCAGATGTATTCCTCGATCCAGACCGGCAGCGGCCAGGGCATGCAGACGCTGGACCAGAACCTGACGGACCTCGTCCGCCGCAATGTCATTTCGGCCGCCGAGGCGCGCTCGAAGGCGAAAATCCCGGAAAACTTCCCCGGTTAAGGAGCGGTCATGGAACGCGATCAGGCCAGTCAGTTCATCAACGATCTGCTCAAGCTGATGGTCAGCCGCAAGGGCAGCGACCTGTTCATCACCGCCGAGTTTCCGCCGGCCATCAAGGTGGACGGCAAGGTCACCAAGGTGTCGCAGCAGCCGCTGGGCGCGCAGCACACGCTGGCGCTGACCCGCGCGGTCATGAACGACCGGCAGGTGGCCGAGTTCGAGCGCACCAAGGAGTGCAACTTCGCCATCTCGCCCACCGGCATCGGGCGCTTTCGGGTCAACGCCTTCGTGCAGCAGGGCCGGGTCGGCATGGTGCTGCGGACCATTCCGGCCAAGCTGCCGACCATCGACGGCCTGAACATGCCGCAGGTGCTCAAGGACGTGTCGATGACCAAGCGCGGCCTGTGCATCCTGGTGGGCGCCACCGGCTCGGGCAAGTCGACCACCCTGGCGGCCATGATCGACTGGCGCAACGAGAACTCCTACGGCCACATCGTGACGGTGGAAGACCCGGTGGAATTCGTGCATCCGCACAAGAACTGCGTGGTGACGCAGCGCGAAGTGGGCATCGACACCGACAGCTGGGAGGCGGCGCTGAAGAACACGCTGCGCCAGGCGCCCGACGTGATCCTGATGGGCGAAATCCGCGACCGCGAGACCATGGAACACGCAGTGGCCTTCGCCGAGACCGGCCACCTGTGCATGGCCACGCTGCACGCCAACAGCGCCAACCAGGCGCTGGACCGCATCATCAACTTCTTCCCGGAAGAGCGGCGCGCACAGCTCCTGATGGACCTGTCGCTCAACCTGCGTTCGCTGATCTCCCAGCGCCTCGTCCCCACCGAGGACGGGCGCGGCCGCTCGGCGGCAGTCGAGATCCTGCTGAACACGCCGCTGATCGCCGACATGATCTTCAAGGGCGAGGTGGGCGAGATCAAGGAGATCATGAAGAAGAGCCGCAACCTGGGCATGCAGACCTTCGACCAGGCCCTGTTCGACCTCTTCGAGAATCACGTGATCTCCTTCGAGGAGGCGATCCGCAACGCCGACTCGGCCAACGACCTGCGCCTGCAGATCAAGCTCAACAGCCAGCGCGCGCGCTCGACGGATCTGTCGGCGGGCACCGAGCACTTCGCGATCGTCTGACCAGGGTGGCGGGCGCTAAGCTCGCACCATGAGCAGCACGATCCAATCCAAGTCCTATTCCCCCACCTCCTCGCGCCAGGTCGCATTTCTCGGCCTGGGCGTGATGGGCTACCCGATGGCAGCCCATCTGGCGCGCGCGGGCCATGGCGTCACCGTCTACAACCGCACCCCTGCCAAGTCCGCCGCCTGGTGCGCCGAACTGGCCGATCCTGCCGTCGCGCCGCGCCAGGCCGCCACGCCGCGCCAGGCGGCGGCCGGCGCCGACATCGTCTTTTGCTGCGTCGGCAATGACGACGACCTGCGCTCGGTGGTGCTGGGCACCGATGGCGCCTTTGCCGGCATGGAGCCGGGCACGATCTTCGTCGACCACACCACCGCCTCGGCCGACGTGGCGCGCGAACTGTCGGCCGCCGCCCGGCAGCTGGGCCTGCAGTTCATCGACGCGCCGGTGTCCGGCGGCCAGGCCGGCGCGCAGAACGGCGTGCTCACCGTGATGTGCGGCGGCGACGCCGCGGCCTTCGACACCATCAAGCCGGTGGCCGAGGCCTTTGCCCGCGCCGTCACCCTGCTGGGCGACAGCGGCGCCGGCCAACTGGCCAAGATGGTCAACCAGATCGCCATTGCCGGGCTGGTGCAGGGCCTGTCCGAAGCCATCGCCTTCGGCGAGCGCGCCGGGCTGGACATGGGCGCGGTGCTGGAGGTCATCGGCAAGGGCGCCGCCCAGAGCTGGCAGATGGACAACCGCGGCAAGACCATGATCGACGGCAAGTTCGACTTCGGCTTTGCCGTCGACTGGATGCGCAAGGACCTGGGCCTGGTGCTCGACGAAGCGCGCCGCAATGGTTCGCGGCTGCCGGTGACGGCCCTGGTCGACCAGTTCTATGCCGAAGTGCAGCAGGCCGGCGGGCGGCGCTGGGACACCTCCAGCCTGATCACCCGCCTGCGCTGAAGAAAATCAGCGCACCGGCGCGGTGACGGCGCCGCCGGTGGCCGGCGCGGCCGTGCCGGCGGGTGGCAACGGTTCCATCGGCGGCAGCGGCACGCTGGAAGAGGACGAACCGCCCGAGGACGCCGCCGGCGCCGCGCCGGTGCCGCCCGACGTGGCCGACTTCAGGTCGGCATCCGAGACGATGTCCACCACCCGAACCACCTTGCGCACGCCGTCCACGCCGCGCGTGATCTCGGAGGCGCGGTCGGTCTCGCGACGCGTGGCAATGCCCATCAGGTAGACCACGCCGCGCTCGGTCGTCACCTTGAATGAATTGGCGAAGATGTCCTTCTGGTCGACCAGCGAGGCCTTGACCTTGCTGGTGATGAAGGCGTCGTTGGAGCGGTCGGCGAAGTTGCTGGCCGGGCCGACCACGACCTCGTTGACCACGCCGCGCACGTTCTCGACGCGGCCCACCACCTCTTCGGCGCGGCGCTTGTCCGCTTCGTTGCCGACGGTGCCGGTCAGCAGCACCTGGCGGTTGTAGCTGGTCACCGTGACGTACATGTTGTCGTTGGCGATCTCGCGGATGCGGGCGGCGCCGCGCACCTCGATGGTGGTGTCGTCCACCTGCGCGCCGGAGCTGCGGCGGTCGGTCGCCACCATGCCGGCGCCCACCGCGCCGGCCCCCACCACCAGCGGAACGCAGCCGCCCAGGCCCATCACCAGCGCGGCGCCCGCGGTGAGCGCGATCGCGAATCGTTGCAGGGCGGGAGTGCGCGTCATGAAATTACTTCCTTGGGATGTGTTGGACGACAAAAGGCGCGACGAGTTTAGCCCAGCGATATTTGGCCCCCGATGCAGGCGCGGCCCGCGAAGCCCGCGCGCGGGGACTCGTAAAACGGCGAAATGAATGTTAATGTTTACACCATGTCTGTCACACGCCGGGCCAGGACTGTTGCGACGGCTGCATGCGGAGCGGCCGGGTGAGAGCCGTCACCGCAGCACGCGCCATCGTGGCGCGCCTGGGCTCGCGGCTGGTCAGCTCGCCCACCAGCGCGGAGGCACCGCTGGTGCTGCTGTTTTCCAAGGACCGCGCAATTCAATTGGAACTGTTCCTGCGCAGCTACGCGCAGTACATGTCGCGGCCGCTGCCGCTCACCGTGCTGTACCGGGCCTCGTCGGAGGCGCACCGGCAAGCTTATGAAGAGGTTTTTGCGGGCTATGACGCGTCGGAACTCACCGCGATTGCCGAGACCGCCTTCAAGCCCGACCTGCTGGCGGTGCTGCGGGCTTCGAGCGCGCGCCATGTGCTCTTCTTCGTGGACGACATCGTCTTCATCCAGCCGGTCGACACCCGCCTGCTGGAGCAATGGGACGCTGGCGAGGGCATCCTGAGCCTGCGCCTGGGCCGCAACATCACGCATTCTTTCAACCGCGGCGGCATCGTGCAGCCGCAGCCCGGGCGCCTGGAGGACGCGGCGCGCGACGACCATCTGCTGGCGCGCTGGCACTGGACCGAGGGCAAGCTCGACTGGGCGCTGCCGACCTCGCTCGACGGCCACATGCTGCCCCTGCCCGACCTGATCCCGGTGATCGAGGAGGTGAGTTTCAAGGCGCCCAACTCGCTGGAGGGCGCCATCGGCCAGTACAAGTTCCTGTTCAAGTGGCGCTGGGGCTACTGCTACGAGCGCGCGCGGATCATGAACCTGCCGCTCAACACGGTGAAGACCGAGGACTACGACTTCCCGCACCAGGGCTGGGACGCGGAAGAGCTGCTGCAGGCCTTCCAGCGCGGCTACCGGCTCGACATCTCCGAGCTGCCGCTGCACGAGCACAACAGCTGCCACATGGCCTGGATTCCGAAGCTGCGGCGCGGCGAAGCGCCGGCCGCTGCCGTTGCCTAGTACTCCGTTCCTGTAAAAGCTTTACGTTTCTGTCATCTGGAAGTCGAAGCTCTTCCACTGGAAGCGAACGGGCTGGACGTTCATCTCGTCGATGCCTTTGAGGATGCGTTGCTTGAGTTCGTCCAGGGAGGC
>DATILH010000072.1:0-7000 GCA_035476655.1 Variovorax sp. | reverse complement strand
CCAGTCGAGAAATTCGTTCCAGTTGCGGGGGTAGTCCTTCCCGGCCTGTGGCGCTAATATCTGGATGTCCATCCAGTGATTGTGAACCTTCTGGAGCTAAGTGGACACCCCTTATAAAAATACAGTTATCCGATCCATCATGGGCATCCCTTCCCTCGACCCTTTCCTGGCCTGCGGGCGTCACAACGTCTGGCGCGGCGACGAGCTGGGCGGCGCCGACGCGCAGGTCGTCGCCACCGGCCATGCCGCGCTCGATGCGCAACTGCCCGGCGGCGGTTGGCCCGTGGGCGCGCTGACCGAGCTGCTGCAGGCCACGCCCGCGGCGCATGTCTGGCAGTTGCTGCTGCCGGCGTTGGCGCGGGCGGTGCAGGCGGGCAGCGGGCCGGTGGTGCTGATCGGCGCGCCGCACGAGCCTTTCGGCTCGGCGCTGGCCGCGGGCGGGCTGCCGCCCGAGGCCCTGCTGTGGGTGCGCAGCGAAGCCCCGGCCGCCCGGCTCTGGGCTTGCGAGCAGGCCCTGCGCTGCGCCGAGGTGGCGGCCGTGCTGGCCTGGCTGCCGCAGGCGCGGGTCGGCGAGCTGCGCCGGCTGCAACTGGCGGCCGCGCAGCACGAGGCATTGCTCTTCGTGTTCCGGCCGGCGTTGATGGCGCAATCGGCCTCGCCGGCGCGGCTGCGCCTGCAACTGGCCGATGCGGGTTCACCGCAGCAGATGGACATCCACATCCTCAAGCGCCGCGGCCCGCCGCTGACGGCCCCCGTCACCCTGCCGGCGCGCAGCGAGCGCCTGGCTGCCCTGCTGGCCGCCAGCCAGTTGCGGCGCAAGGCGCGGCAGCAGCAGGCGGGCGAGGCGGTGGTGCAGGGCGGGGCGGTGGTGCGCCTGGCGCTGCCGCTGGCGGGCACAGAACAGGAGCGCATCCATGCACTGGATCGCATTGCGCTGGCCGCTTGAAAGTGACGCAGCCTCCCCCATCGAGACGCCGAGCCTGGAAGCGCTGGGTTGGTGGGCCCTGCAGTTCACCCCGCGCGTCGCCTGGCAGGACGAGGGCCTGCTGCTCGAGGTCTCGGCCTGCGAGCGGCTGTGGGGCGGACGCCGGGCGCTGATGCGCGAGATCGCGCGGCTCAACCCGGTCGCCGGCACGTCCATCCAGCAGGCCCAGGGCGCCACCAGCCTGGTGGCGCTGGCGCGGCTGCGCCTGTTCGCACGGGGCCAGACGCCGCCGCCGGAGCTGCCTTCCGGCCTGCCGCTGGACACGCTGAGCGCCGCCGGCGAGCACCTCGAACTGCTGGCCCGCATGGGCTGCCGCACCTGGGGCGAGGTCGACGCGCTGCCGCGCGGCGGGGCGGTGCGGCGCTTCGGCAAGGGGCTGCGCGAGGCGCTGGACATGGCCTGGGGCCGCCTGCCCGAGCAGCACCGCTGGCTCCAGCTTCCCGAGGTGTTCGAGCAGAAGCTGGAACTGCCCGCGCTGGCCGAGAACGCATCGGAACTCATGTGGTCGGCCAACCGCCTCTTGCACGGCTTGCAGATCTGGCTGCGCGCCCGCCAGCGCGGCGTGCTGGCGCTGGAGCTGCAATGGACGCTCGACCTGCGGCGCTACAACGGCGTAAACCTGCCCCCGCACGAGCAGGTCGGCGTGCGCACCGCCCAGCCCACGCAGGACATGGCGCATCTGCGCCGCCTGCTGGCCGAGCGCCTGGCGTTCACCCGCCTGGGCGCCCCCGCCAGCTGGCTGCGGCTGCGCTCGCTCGAGACCGCGCCCTGGGCCGGCGCCAGCACCAGCTTCCTGCCCGAGGACAACCGCAAGGGCGACAAGCTGCACGAGTTGGTCGAACGCCTGGGTGCACGCCTGGGGCCGGACCAGGTTCTGGTGCCGGTAGCGCAGGCCGACCACCGGCCCGAGCACATGCAGCGCTGGCAGCCGGCCGTGGCCCGGCCGGGGCGCAGGTCGCAGCCCTCGCAGCCTGGCGCCCTCTACCCGCCCTGGCTGCTGCGCGAGCCGCTGCCGCTGGAAGTGCGCGAAGGCCACCCGCACTACCAGGGGCGCCTGTCCCGGCTCAGCGGCCCGCAGCGGGTGGAGGCCGGCTGGTGGAACGAAGGCCAGCTGGCGGTGCGCGACTACTACATCGCGCAAAGCCCGGGCGCGGGGCTGGTGTGGATCTACCGCGAGCGTCCCACGGCCTGGTTGGCGAGCGAGCCGCCGCGCTGGTTTCTGCAAGGCATGTATGCCTGAGCTCAGCGACAAGGAGTTGCGCGCACGCCACCGCAAAAAGGCGAAGGTGCTCGAGCTTGTGCGCACGCCGCCGCAGCCGCCCGCGCTGCCCACCTATGCCGAGCTGCATTGCCTGTCGAACTTCAGCTTTCAGCGCGGCGCCTCGCATCCCGAGGAACTGGTGGAGCGCGCCTACCGCCTGGGCTACGAAGCACTGGCGTTGACGGACGAATGCTCGGTGGCCGGCGTGGTTCGTGCCCATGTGGGCCTGCGCGAATACCTCGAAGCCCTGGACGAGCATGACAAGGCGCATCCCGAGGCGCCGCCGCAGCCACGCAACGAGGCCTTTCGCTTCCTGCCGGGCAGCGAGTTCGACTTCGGCCATTGCCGCCTGGTGGTGCTGGCGCATGACCTGCAAGGCTGGGGCAATTTGTGCGAGTTCATCACCGCGGCGCGCATGAGCGCGCCCAAGGGCGAATACTGCGTGAACTGGGAAGACAGCGACCTGGCCTCGCTGACGCACTGCGAAGTCCTGTTCGTGCCGCGGCGCGCAGCGCCCGATGCCGCTGCGCTGGCCGTCGAATTGGTGCTCGCCCGCGCCATCTTCGGCGAGCGCCTGTGGCTGGCAGTGGAACTGCTGAACGAACACGACGACGACCTCTGGCTCGCCACCCTGCAGCGCGCCGGCGCCGAGGCTGGCGTGCCGCTGGTGGCCAGCGGTGACGTGCACATGCACCAGCGCTCCCGCAAGCCCATGCAGGACGTGATCACCGCAGTGCGCGAAGGCAAGAGCGTGGCCGAGTGCGGTTTCGCCCTGCAGGTTAACGCCGAGCGGCATCTGCGCGCGCGCATGCGCCTGGCCCAGCTCTATCCGGCCGATCTGCTGGCCAACACCCTGGTGGTGGCCGATCGCTGCCGCTTCGAGCTGGAACTGATCCGCAAGCACTACCAGTACCCGCTGGAAAACGTCG
This sequence comes from Variovorax sp., assembly GCA_035476655.1. Lineage (GTDB taxonomy): Bacteria > Pseudomonadota > Gammaproteobacteria > Burkholderiales > Burkholderiaceae_C > Variovorax. The sequence goes on along the minus strand of DATILH010000072.1, from coordinate 3,825 downwards.
GCGGCGGCGAGACTCCGGCCCAGACCCTGCAGCGCAAGACCTGGGAAGGCGCGCGCGAAAAGTTCCCGCAGGGCATTCCGCTCAAGGTGCGCAAGCAACTCGAGCATGAGCTCACGCTCGTCATCGACATGAACTACGAGATGTTCTTCCTCACGGTGGAAGACATCGTTCATTTCGCGCGCAGCCAGGGCATCCTGTGCCAGGGCCGCGGCTCCTCGGCCAACTCGGCGGTGTGCTTCTGCCTGGGCATCACCGCCATCAACCCCGACACCGGCAACCTCTTGTTCGAGCGCTTCATGAGCCGCGAGCGGCGCGAGCCGCCCGACATCGACGTCGACTTCGAGCACCAGCGGCGCGAAGAGGTCATCCAGTACATCTATGCCAAGTACGGCCGCGAGCGCGCCGCCATCGCGGCGGTGGTGATCCGCTACCGCACGCGCAGCGCGCTGCGCGACGTGGGCAAGGCGCTGGGTGTGGATGCTCGCCTGGTCGACGAATTCGCCAAGGATCACTACTGGTTCAGCGACAGCGTGATGGCCGAGCGATTGCAAGAAGCGCAGGAACGCTGCGGCGTGACGGAAGACGCCTTCAAGCTCACGCAATGGATCGAACTCACGCAGGCGCTCAAGGGTTTCCCGCGACACCTCAGCCAGCACGTGGGCGGCTTCGTGCTGACCCAATCGCGCCTGACGCGCCTGGTGCCGGTGGAGAACGCTGCGATGGAAGACCGCTCCATCATCCAGTGGGAGAAAGACGACCTGGAAGCCATTGGCATGCTCAAGGTCGACGTGCTGGCGCTGGGCATGCTCAGCGCCATCCGTCGTGCGCTGAACCTGCGTGCGCTATGGCGCGGCGTGCCGCTGGCCATGCACCAGATCCCGCAGGCGCAGGAAAAGGTGTTCGACATGATCTGCGATGCCGACACCATCGGCGTGTTCCAGATCGAGAGCCGCGCGCAGATGTCGATGCTGCCGCGCCTGAAGCCCCGCACCTACGAAGACCTGGTGATCGAGGTCGCCATCGTGCGCCCCGGCCCCATCCAGGGCGGCATGGTGCACCCGTACCTGAAGAACCGCGAGAAACTGCGCAAGGACGGAAAGATCGACTACCCCTATCCCGCGCTCAAGCCGGCGCTGGCACGCACCCTGGGCGTGCCGATCTTCCAGGAGCAGGTGATGCAGATCGCCATGATCGCCGCCGAGTTCAGCGCCGACCAGGCCGACCGCCTGCGCCGCTCCATGGCGGCCTGGAAGCGCAAGGGCGGCATCGAGAAGTTCTACGTCCCGCTGGTGCAGGGCATGATCGAGCGCGGCTATGCGCCCGAGTTTGCCGAGGGCATCTTCCAGCAGATCCTGGGCTTCGGCGAATACGGCTTTCCGGAGAGCCATGCGGCCAGCTTCGCGCTCCTGGTCTACGTCAGCTCCTGGATCAAGCTGCACGAGCCGGCCTGCTTCCTGGCTGCCCTGCTCGACTCGCAGCCCATGGGCTTTTATTCGCCCTCGCAACTGGTGCAGGATGCGCGCCGCCATGGGGTGGAGGTGCGGCCGGTGGATGTGCTGCACAGCGAACTCGACTGCACCCTGGAGCCGCGCGCCGCCGATGCGCCGCGAATGCAGGAAGCGCGCTTTGCGCAGCGCCTGGGCGATGGGCCGCAGCCGGCGGTGCGCCTGGGCCTGCGCCGCGTCGCCACTCTCAGCGAAGCCGGCGCCGAGCGCATCGTGAATGCACGCGCACAGGCGTCTTTCACCAGTACCGAAGACCTGGCCCTGCGCGCCGAACTCGACGCGCGCGACATGGGCGCACTGGCCGCGGCCGATGCGCTGGCATCGCTCTCTGGCCACCGGCGCCAGCAGGTCTGGGAAGCCACTGCGCAGCGCCGCGCGCCGGCCCTGCTCAAGGGCGTGCCCATCCACGAGCAGGCCCTGGCGCTGCCGGCCGCCCCCGAAGGCGAGGAGATCGTCGGCGACTACGCCTCGCTGGGCTTCACCCTGCGCCGCCATCCGCTGGAGTTGCTGCGCCCGCGCCTTTTGCGCATGCGCCTTTCCAGCGCGGCGCAACTGCGCGACATGAAAAGCGGCCAGACCGTGCGCGCCTGCGGCATCGTGATGGGCCGCCAGCGCCCGCAGACCGCCAACAACACCATGTTCGTCACCCTGGAAGACGAGACCGGCAACGTCAACGTGATCGTCTGGAGCCATGTGGCCGAAGCCTGGCGCGAGCCACTGCTCAAATCCAGGCTGCTGGCGGTGCAGGGCACCTGGCAGCGCGACGTCGACAGCGGCGGCGAGGTGCGCCATGTGCTGGCCACCGGCTTCAAGGACCTGACGCCGCTGCTCGGGCGGCTGGTCGAGAGCAGCCGCAGCCGCGACTTCCGATAATTTCGAGCATGACCGATCTCACTCCCATCGGCCGCCTGCATGCGCGCCGCCTGCGCGAGATGTACCGCTCGGCCGGCTGGCCCTGCGGCGACGGCATCGAGGTCGAACTGCTGGCCGCCGGCCTCTTGGAACGGGTGCGCTCGGCCCATGGCCACGAGACCCTGCGCGTCACCGAGGCAGGCATCGCCCGCATCGCCGAGACCCTGGTCGGCAACCGCGCGGTGCTCGACGCGCATGAGGCGCTGGTCGAGCGCGTCGCCCGCGAAATGACGCGCGCCGGCCGCATCGCCTGGCGCGGCCTGGCCCTGCGCGCCCGCATCCCGGGCAGGGCCGAGGGCGAGCCGCCACGCTGGTGCATCGCCATGCCCGATGTCTTTTCGATCCGCAACACCAGCGTGGAGGCCTACGTCCACCCCATCGTGCACGAGATCAAGGTGCGCCGCGCCGACCTGCTGTCCGACCTGAAGAAGCCCGACAAGCGTGCCGCCTACCTCGACCTGGGTGGCGAGTGCTGGTACGTGCTGGGCTGCGACACGCGCGGCCGGCCGATCGCCAAGGCCGAGGAGATACCGCTCGGATGCGGCGTGCTGGTGGCGCAGGAAGGGCGCCTGGACGTGCTGCGCCCGGCCCCGCACCGCGAGCTGCCGCGCCTGCCTTTTCCGGTCTGGATGGCGCTCGCCAAGGCCCAGCCGCTACCCGGCTTCGACGAGGAGGCGCAAGGCTGGCTGAACGGGGAGGGCGAGCGTTGAAAAAGTTGCGAATCCGGGGTCAACACAAATAGACACATACGTTGAAAGTAATCACAATGGATTACATCATGTTGCCCCAAGACCGAAACCCGTATTACGACTCCGCGCGGGACAAGCCCGACCGCTCCGAATTCGCGTCGCTGCGCATGCCCATGCAGGAAAAGCCTCAGCCGCCGGCCAGCCGTGGCTGGCTCCAGATCATGCTGGGGGTGGTGGCGATCGTCGTGATCGCGGTCATCGCCAAGCGCCTGTTCCTGGCTTGAGGCGCAGCGCTTAAGCTTCGCCGATGACACGTCTCATCGGCATCTCCGGCGCACTGCGCCAAGGCTCCTACAACACGGCACTGCTCAACGCGGCCATCGAGCTGGCACCGCCCGGCTGCGAACTGGCCGCCGGCTCGATCCGCGGCATTCCCCTGTACGACGGCGACCTCGAGGCGGCCGAGGGCCTTCCGGCCCCGGTCAAGCAACTCAAGGACCTGATCGCCCAGGCCGACGGCTTGATCCTCTTCACGCCCGAATACAACAACGGCATCCCCGGCGTCTTCAAGAACGCCATCGACTGGCTGAGCCGGCCGTCAAGCGACATTGCGCGGGTCTTTGGCGGCAAACCGGTGGCACTGTGCGGCGCCTCGCCTGGCGGATTCGGCACCATCCTGAGCCAGAACGCCTGGCTGGCCGTGCTGCGCACGCTGGGCC
>DATILH010000071.1:0-14979 GCA_035476655.1 Variovorax sp. | reverse complement strand
TGTGCAGGCGCGCAGCACGCGGGCGCTTTCCGGCAGCGGCGTGGCTCACCACGATGCCGCCGGTCAAAGCTCCTTGCTGTCGGCCGTGGCGCAGTTGTCCGCCATGCTGGCGGTGACGCGCCTGCGGCCGCTGGACCCGTCCCGCATCGCGGCACTGGGTACCGCGTTGCATGCGTTGCTCAATGCCTGGGAGCGCATGTACCCTGGCGAGGTGCTGAGCTTTGACGCCGAGGGCACGCTCTCGCGTCCCGCGCCGCTGCCCGGCGAACCGCCTGCGCTCGAGCCGCCGCCTTCGCCCTTTGCCTGGCCCGAGCCCTCCGCCGCCGCCGAGATTGCGCGCGGCCAGTTCAACCTGGCCGCGGCGAACTACAACCGGGCGATCGGACAGTTCCCCGCCTTTATCGTCGCCTGGGCACTGCGCTTGCGTCGGGCCGCACCACTCCTTTGATTTCGCGAGCCGCTCCGCCTGGCGGGCCGGCCTTACCATAGCCCGCAAGTTGGCCTCTTCCGATACTTTCCCCTCTTCCGAATCCGTTGCGCACGAACAGCCGCCGTTGTGGCGCCAGTTGCAGCAATGTGCGCGCGTGCTGGCCGAGGTTCGCTCGGGCGTTTCTGGCGCCGTTGCCTTCGAGGCGGTCGAGCCGGCACTGCGCCCGGGCGTGCAGGCCCTGGGCTTCCAGGTGTTGCGCTGGCTGGGACGCGCCGAGGCGCTGCGCCGCCACCTGGCGCGCCGCACCCCGCCGCCGGCGGCCGATGCCCTGCTGTGCAGCGCGCTGGCCCTGGCCTGGCAGCCCGAACTGGCGCCCTACGAGCCCTTCACCCTGGTCGACCAGGCGGTGGAGGCGGCCAAGCGCGACGGCGCCACCCGGGCCCAGGCCAGCTTCATCAACGCCTGCCTGCGGCGCTTCCTGCGCGAGCGCGAGGAACTGATCGCAGCCACCGAGCGCGAGCCGGTGGCGCAATGGAACCATCCGCGCTGGTGGATCGAGCGCCTCAAGCGCGACCATCCCCGCAACTGGCAGCAGGTGCTGGAAGCCGACAACGTGCAGGCGCCGATGACCCTGCGCGTGAACTTGCAAAAGACGACGGTTGGCGAGTACTTGCATGCGCTTCAGCTGAGGCAGTTGCAAGCGCGCGCGGTCGCCGACAACGGCGTGCAACTCGAGCGTGCCCGGCCGGTGCGCCAGTTGCCGGGCTTCGACGAAGGCGAATTCTCGGTTCAGGACGCCGCCGCGCAGCTGGCCGCGCCGCTGCTGCTGGACGGCCTGAAGGCGGCGTCCGGCGCCCCACTGCGCGTGCTCGACGCCTGCGCCGCTCCAGGCGGCAAGACCGCGCACCTGCTCGAATTCGCCGGCACGCAGACCATCGAGGTGACGGCGCTGGAGGTTGACACGCAGCGCAGCCGGCGCATCGACGAGACGCTTTCGCGCCTGGGCCTCACAGCCAAGGTGGTAGTGGCCGATGCCTCCCGTCCCGAGCAATGGTGGGACGGCAAGGCCTTCGACGCCATCCTGCTGGACGCCCCATGCACCGCCTCCGGCATCGTGCGGCGCCATCCGGACGTGCGCTGGCTGCGCCGGGAAGGCGACGTGGAGCAACTGGCCGTGCAGCAAGCCACCCTGCTGGCGGCCCTGTGGCCGCTGGTGAAGCCGGGCGGCCGCCTGCTCTATTGCACCTGCTCGGTTTTCCGCGACGAGGGTGCGCACCAGATTGATGCGTTTCTTGCACACAACACCGATGCCCGATTGCAGCCCTCCCCGGGTCATTTGCTGCCGCAAAGCGGGCGGATTGGACGTGGCCTCCCGGACAATCCCTTAGGTGATCACGACGGCTTCTTCTACGCCCTGCTCGAAAAGCACTCCACCTGAAACACGCCGCCGGGCCCGCGCGGCCTGGGTGCTGATGCTGCTGATCACCCTTTTGGGCCTTGGCTTGCTGCCCCGGGCCAACGCCAGCACCAGCACGGAGGTCACCCAACTCAAGCTGGAGCGGGGCGACGACGGCGTCTACCTCAGCGCCACCGTGCAGTTCAACTTGCCGAACCTGGTGGAGGAAGTGCTGGACAAGGGCATCGCCGTCTACTTCGTGGCGGAGGCCGAGGTCTACCGCGAGCGCTGGTACTGGATGGACAGCCGGGTGGCCCAGGGGGCACGCCACATGCGGCTGGCCTACCAACCCTTGACCCGGCGCTGGCGGCTCAATGTCTCGCCGGTGCCCATCACCAATGCCGGCTTCGGCGCTTCGGTCTCCCAGAACTTCGATTCGCTGGAAGACGCGCTCGACGCCGTCAAGCGCATCGGCCGGCTGCGCCTGGGTGATGTCTCGGAGATCGGCGACGATCCCGTGCAATCAGTGGTGTTTCGCTTCAGGCTCGATACTTCGCAGTTGCCCCGGCCTTTCCAGATCGGAGTGGTCGGCCAGTCCGACTGGAACATTGCCGTGGAGCGCAACCTCAAGCTTCCGATGGAGAAAAGCAGGTGACTGAACCCCCGCGCGGGCGCGCCCGTGCGCCCGCGACGCCGGCCGCGCGCCGCGCCAAGGCGGTGCGCTGGGCCATCGGCGTGGGCGCTGCGCTGGTCACTGCCATCGGCCTGGTGCTGATGTTCCTCCTGGCGCAGGCCACCAACAACCGCGACCTGTACGAGCGCAACTACGCCCGCCTGTTCGGCATCAACGTGGTGGTGGCGGTACTGCTGATGCTGGTCATCGGCTGGGTCGCCTTCCGCCTGATCCGGCGCCTGCGCCAGGGCAAGTTCGGCAGCCGCCTCTTGATCAAGCTGGCCGCCATCTTCGCGCTGGTGGGGGTGGTGCCGGGGGGGCTGATCTACGTGGTGTCCTATCAGTTCGTGTCGCGCTCGATCGAGAGCTGGTTCGACGTCAAGGTCGAAGGGGCGCTGGATGCCGGCCTCAACCTCGGCCGCGCCACCCTCGACTCGCTGACGCAGGACGTGTCCAACAAGACGCGCTCGGCCAGCGCGCAGCTCGAGAACGTTCCCGACACCAGCGCCGGCCTGGCACTGGAGCGCCTGCGCGAGCAACTCGGCGCCAGCGAGGTGATGCTCTGGAGCGGCGGCGGGCAACTGATCGCCGGCACCGGGACGGCACGCTTCCAACTCAGCCCGGCCAACCGACCCAGCGTGCAGCAGTTTCGACAGGCGCGCAGCGAGCGCGCGCTCGCGCATATCGAGGGCCTGGACGAAAGCGACATCGCGCAGCAGGCCACCGCTGGTCCGCCGGCCGCCACCATCCGCGCCCTGGCCCTGGTGCGCCGACCGGGTTTCGACCTGGGCGCCGACAGCCGCTACCTGCAGATCACGGTGCCGCTGCCGCCGGCAGTGGTGGCCAACGCGCTGGCGGTGCAGGAGGCCAACCGCGAGTACCAGGAGCGCGCGCTGGCGCGAGAAGGCCTGTTGCGCATGTACATCGGCACCCTGACCTTGAGCCTGTTCCTGGCGGTGTTCGGCGCGGTGCTCCTTGCGGTGCTGTTCGGCAATCAGCTGGCGCGGCCCTTGCTGGTGCTGGCCGATGGCGTGCGCCAAGTGGCCGGCGGCGACCTGCGGCCTACGGCGGTGTTGCCGGGCAAGGATGAACTGGGTGGCCTGACCCGCTCCTTTGCCGTGATGACCCAGCAGCTGGCCGAGGCCCGCGGCGCCGTCGAAAAGACGGTGGGCGAGCTGGACGCGGCGCGCGCCAACCTGCAGACCATCCTGGACAACCTGACCTCTGGCGTGATCGTGCTCGACCAAGTAGGCACCGTACTGTCGACCAACCCGGGCGCCACCCGCGTGCTGCGCGCGCCGCTGGCCGCCTACGAGGGGCAGAGGCTGGCCGAGGTGCCGGCGCTGGAGGCCTTCGGCCAGAGCGTGCAGCAGCAGTTCGACGACTTCGAGGTCGAGCGCGCCCAGCACGGGCTGGACCACTGGCAGCATGCCTTCGAGCTGCACCCGGGCGCCGGCGGCGGGGCGGGAGAGGACACCATCAACATCGTGGCGCGCGGCGCCGAGCTGCCCGGGCGGGCGCGCCTCCTGGTGTTCGACGACATCTCCGAGATCGTTTCGGCCCAGCGCGCCCAGGCCTGGGGCGAGGTGGCGCGCCGGTTGGCGCACGAGATCAAGAACCCGCTCACGCCAATCCAGCTGTCGGCCGAGCGCCTGGAACTCAAGTTGACCGGCAAGCTGGCCACCAGCGAGCAGGCGGTGCTGGCCAAGTCGGTCAAGACCATCGTCGACCAGGTCGAATCGATGAAGCGCCTGGTCAACGAGTTTCGCGACTATGCCCGGCTGCCCTCGGCCGACCTCAAGCCGGTCGACCTCAATGCCTTGGTGGCCGACGTGCTGCATCTGTACGACGATGAGACCGGGCATGTGGTGGAGGTGCGCACCGAACTCGACCAGCGCTGTCCGTCGATCCGTGGCGATGCCCAGCAACTGCGCCAGGTGATACACAACCTGTTGCAGAACGCCCAGGACGCCACCGAAGCCTGCGCCGCGGCCCACCCCGATGCGCCGCCGCCTACGCCGGTGCTGGTGCGCACCCGCTTGTCCGATTCCGGCGAGCGCGCGCGCCTGACGGTGCAGGACAGCGGCGCCGGTTTTGCCGAGAACATCCTCAAGCGCGCCTTCGAGCCCTACGTCACCACCAAGGCCAAGGGCACTGGCCTGGGGCTGGCGGTGGTCAAGAAAATAGCTGATGAACACGGCGCTCGCATCGAACTTTCCAATCGCGTTCAGGACGGGGCTGTGGTAGGGGCACAAGTCTCGTTATCATTCGCGCTGGCGGCAGAACGGCCTGCCGTCCCCAACCCGCCTTCCGAAGAAAATACCGTCGCCTGAGCGCGCACAACGAAGCATTCATGGCAAACATACTCGTGGTCGATGATGAGCTGGGCATCCGCGACCTGCTCTTCGAAATCCTCAATGATGAGGGCCACAACGTCGAACTGGCTGAAAACGCCGCCGAGGCACGCGCCGCGCGCCAGCGCGCGCGCCCGGACCTGGTTCTGCTCGACATCTGGATGCCCGACACAGATGGCGTCACCTTGCTCAAGGAGTGGTCCACCGCCAACCTGCTGACCATGCCGGTCATCATGATGAGCGGGCACGCCACCATCGACACCGCCGTCGATGCCACCCGCATCGGCGCCTTCGCTTTCCTGGAAAAGCCGATCACCCTGCAAAAGCTGCTCAAGGCGGTGGAGCAGGGCCTGGCGCGCGAGAGCGCACGCCGCGCCGCCGCGGCGGTGGTCCCCGCCACCAGCACCTTCGCCGCCGTCGTCACCACCACGGGCGAAAGCGCCCTGGTGCCGGCGCCGTCGATGTCCCCCATGCCCGACCCCGGCCCGCAGTCCACGCAAAGCTTCGATCTCGACCGGCCGCTGCGCGACGCGCGCGACGGCTTCGAGAAGGCCTACTTCGAGTTCCATCTCGCGATGGAGAATGGTTCGATGACGCGCGTGGCTGAGAAGACCGGGCTCGAGCGCACCCACCTGTATAGAAAGTTGAAGCAGTTGGGCGTCGACCTTTCGAGGGGTCGTAGAAGCGCTGTATAATCGTGGGCTCCAGTACTCAATCGCAAGTATTGGAACACCAGAAAAATCTGGCCCGGTAGCTCAGTTGGTAGAGCAGCGGATTGAAAATCCGCGTGTCGGTGGTTCGATTCCGCCCCAGGCCACCAGTTTTGAAAAAGCCCAGTTCCTTTGGAACTGGGCTTTTTTGCGTTTGGCGCGGCCTTCTGCCCGTTGCATGATGCGCTGATGCTGTCCGTCTTCGACATCTTCAAGATCGGCATCGGGCCCTCCAGCTCGCACACCGTGGGGCCGATGCGGGCGGCGCTGATGTTCGCGCGTTCGCTTGAATCAACGGGGCTGCTGGCAAACACGGCGCGGGTGCAGGTCGAGCTCTATGGCTCGCTGGGCGCCACCGGCCGCGGGCATGCCACCGACCAGGGAGTGCTGTTGGGGCTGCTTGGCGAAGCGCCCGATACGGTGCAGCCCGAGAGCATCGCGGCGCGCCTGGCGGTGGTGCGGCGCGAGGGCAGACTTTCGCTGTTGGGCCATCATCCGATCGCTTTCGATCCACGCCGGGATATCGCCTTCCTGGGCGAGCGCTCGATGCCCGAGCATCCCAACGCGATGCGGGTCGCCGCCTTCGATGCACAGGGCGCCTTGCTGCGCGAGACGCACTACTTCTCGGTCGGCGGCGGCTTCGTGGTGGAGGGCGGCTGCGTGGCACCGGCCGATAGCGGCGCGCATGCGCTGACCTTGCCCTATCCCTTCCGAAGCGGCGACGAACTCATGGCCCATGCGCAGGCGCAAGACTGCTCGATCGCCGAACTGGTGATGGCCAACGAATGCACCTGGCGCAGCGAAGCCGAAGTGCGCGCAGGCCTCTTGCGCATCTGGCAGGTGATGCAGGACTGCGTGCGGCGCGGCCTGGGCATCGACAACCCGCAGGCCGCCGAGCCACTGCCTGGTGCACTGCGCATGCGCCGTCGTGCGCCCGAGCTGTATCGCCGCCTGTCGGACGACAACGCCGCCAGCGCCGACCCGTTGGCTGCGATGGACTGGGTGAACGCCTACGCCATGGCCGTCAACGAGGAGAACGCCGCCGGCGGCCGGGTGGTGACCGCGCCGACCAACGGCGCGGCGGGCATCGTGCCGGCGGTGCTGCACTACTACATGCGCTTCGTGCCCGACGCGAACGGCAAGGGCGTGGTCGACTTCCTGCTCACCGCCGCGGCCATCGGCATGCTCTACAAGACCAATGCCTCGATCTCCGGCGCCGAAGTGGGCTGCCAGGGCGAGGTGGGCGTGGCCTGCTCGATGGCAGCCGGCGCGCTGGCCGCCGCGCAGGACGGCACGCCGCCGCAGGTGGAGAACGCGGCCGAGATCGGCATGGAGCACAACCTGGGGCTGACCTGCGACCCGGTGGGTGGCCTGGTGCAGATCCCCTGCGTGGAGCGCAATGCCATGGGGGCCGTGAAGGCGATCAATGCGGCGCGCATGGCCCTGCGTGGAGACGGCAGCCACTACGTCTCGCTCGACACCGTGATCCGCACCATGAAGCAGACCGGCGAGGACATGAAGTCGATCTACAAGGAGACCTCGCTGGGCGGCCTCGCCGTGAACGTGGTCGAGTGCTAGCTCGGATCGCGGAGGGCTGCGTTCAGCATGCGCAGCCAATGAGGCGCCTATTCTTCCTCGGCTGCAGTGCTGCGCTTGCAGTCAGTCCTCCACCAGCGCGGCAAATCTCTCCACCAGGTAGTCGATCAGCAGCCGCACCGCCGGCAACTGCCCCCGGCGCGAGGCAAAGACCACGTGGATAATCTCGCGCCGCGGCTCCCAGCCGCTCAGCACCGGGACCAGTTCGTCCCGCTGGAACTCCTCGCTGACCATCATGCGCGGCAGCTGGACGATGCCCACGCCCGCCACGGCCGCCGCCTTCAAGGCCAGCATGGCCCGCGTGACGTAGCGAGGCTGGTGCCGTATCTCGGCGCTTGCGCCGTCCGGGCCCTTGAGTACCCATCGATGCTCATCTTGCGGCTGGCCCAGATCCATGCTCGGGAAGCGCGCCAGATCCGCCGGGCCCGCGGGCAGGCCGAGCTGCTCGAGAAGCTCGGGGCTTGCGACCAGGCATTGCCCGCGATCCGACAGCACCCGCATGACGAGTTCGCTGTCTTCCAGCGGCGGCGGGCGCACGCGCACGGCCAGGTCGATGCCCTCGGCGATCACATCCACCTTGCGATTGGTCTCCTCCAGGTGCAACTCGACCCGTGGGTAGCGGGCCAGGAAGCCCGCGAGCATCTCGCCGATGCGCGAGGCCAGCAGGGCGACCGGACAGCTCATCCGGATCACGCCGCGCGGCTCGGCATGCGCCATGGCAATGGACTCCTCGGCGGCCTCGGCCTCGGTCAGCATGGCGCGGCAGTGCGCGTAGTAGCCGCGCCCCAGCTCGGTCACCGCAAAGCTGCGGGTGGAACGCAGGATCAGCTTGGCCCCCAGCCGCTCCTCCAGCAGCGCGATGCGCCGGCTCAGCTTCGATTTCGGCAGGCCCAGCGCCCGGCCTGCCGGCGCAAAGCCGCCGTGGTCGACCACGGCGGCGAAGTAATAAAGGTCGTTCAGGTCCAGCATGTCATCGTTCTGCCAGTGGAACTGTGAGGCGAATTATTGCGGACTACCGCTAACAGCGTCCTGTTTTTATGCTTCTCTCATCCCGATTTCATCGGATTTCCAAAAGGAGAAGCAGATGCTCAAGAAGGTTCTCGGTGCGTACGGTGCTCCCGGGGGGCACTGGGTCGGCGACGGTTTTCCGGTTCGCTCCCTGTTCAGCTATGGCAGCCACGGCGCGCAGCTGAGCCCGTTCCTGCTGCTCGACTACGCCGGGCCGGCCGACTTCGAGCCGAGCGAGCGGCCCCGGGGCGTGGGCGTGCATCCGCATCGCGGCTTCGAGACCGTGACCATCGTCTACGAAGGCGAGGTCGCGCACCGCGATTCCACCGGCGCTGGTGGCCTCATCGGCCCGGGCGACGTGCAATGGATGACGGCCGCCTCCGGCATCCTACACGAAGAGTTCCATTCGCCGGCCTTCGCGCAGCGCGGCGGCCGGCTCGAGATGGTGCAGCTGTGGGTCAACCTGCCGGCACGCGACAAGATGGGCGAACCTGGCTACCAGACCCTGCTGGACGCCCAGATCCCGGTCGTCGAACTGCCAGGGAAGGCGGGCCTGGTGCGCGTCATCGCGGGCGAGTTCGCCGGGCGGCAGGGGCCAGCCCGGACCCACAGCCCCATCAACGTCTGGGAGCTGCGCCTGGCCCAGGGCGGCCGGGCGCGCCTGGCACTTCCCGTGGGCCATACCGCGGCGCTGGTGGCGCTGCGCGGCACGGTGACGGTCAACGGCCAGCAGAGCCTGCGCGAGGCGCAGATGCTGCACCTGGACCGTGAGGGCGACACGCTGGAGATCGAGGCCGGCAGCGATGCGGTGCTGCTGTTCCTGGGGGGCGAGCCGATCGACGAGCCGATCGTCGGCAGCGGCCCCTTCGTGATGAACAGCCAGGCCGAGATCGTCCAGGCTTTCGACGACTTCAGCAGCGGCCGCTTCGGACGCATTGCTGCCTGAGAGGCGAAGAACTGGATTCGCAGCGCCAGTGAGTTGGCGGGAGCCGATAGTGGGAGGATGGCGGCCGGTGCATTGATGGGGGCCGCATGATGCTCATTTCATGGAGACGTCGCTTCATCCTGTTCGCCCAGCGCTTCTGGCAGCCGACCAGCGCCTGCATGACCTGCATGCCGGGGAGCCTCGCAAACCTGCTGAGCCTTCCCCACTGGGCGTTCGCGCTGCAGACCGGCCTGGTCACCGGCATCCTCGCGGTGCTCCTGACCTTCACGCCGGCCAGGAAGCTTTTCGCGAATCGCTACGGCAATGCACTGCTCGTCGGCGTGCTGACGATGCTAGGCGACACCTTCTCGCATCCGGGTCACTACGGCATCCCGGGTCTGGAGGCCGTGGTGACGGGCACCGTCTCGGGCCTGCTCGCGCTGGCCGGCTCCTATCTGTTCGAGGACCGCGCGCGAAGGCTGCGCGCGTTGTGGGCGCGCGTGCGTGGGCGCAAGCAGCAGCCTCGCTGAATACGCCGACAATCGCCGCAGCGACATCAGCGAATGCGATCAATGAACGACGACCTCGACGAACGGATACGCTCAGGCAAGGCCCTGAGCGAATCGATGGGCAATTTCCACGTGACCGGCTGGGATCCCGAGCGCAAGGCCCTGAAGGCTGCATTCACGGTTCGGCGCGAGTACTGCCACACGAACGGCACCATCGCGCAGGGCGGCTTCATCACGGCCTGGCTCGACGCTGCGATGGCGCATGCGGTGATGCACGAGACCGGGCACGCGCAGACCGTCTTCAGCCTTGAGATCAAGGTCAGCTTCTACGAAAAGGTCGGCCCCGGCGACGGTCGGGTCGAGGGGCGCGTGATCCGGCGCGGCAAGCGGGTCGCCTTTCTCGAAGCTGCGCTCTACAACCCCGACGGCAAGCTGGCGGCAGAAGCCACATCCACCGGGATACTGGCGGATCTCTAGCGGCTCGAGGGGAAGCTGAACACCGCCCCCTCGCGCACGCCGGCCGAGGGCCAGCGCTGCGTGATGGTCTTGCGCTTGGTGTAGAAGCGCACGGCGTCGGGCCCGTAGGCGCTCAGGTCGCCGAACAGCGAGCGCTTCCAGCCGCCGAAGGAGTGGTAGGCCACCGGCACCGGCAGCGGCACATTCACGCCGACCATGCCGACCTGAATGTTGTCGCCGAACCAGCGCGCAGCCTCGCCGTCGCGCGTGAAGATGCAGGTGCCGTTGCCGTACTCGTGCTCGTCGATGAGTTGCATCGCTTCCTGCAGCGTCTTGACGCGCACCACGCCGAGCACGGGGCCGAAGATCTCTTCCTGGTAGATCGACATGCCGGGCTGCACGTGGTCAAACAGGCAGGGGCCCAGGTAGTAGCCGCCCTCGTGGCCTTCCACCTGCACGCCGCGGCCGTCGACCACCAGCCTGGCGCCGGCCGCCACGCCGGCCTCGACGAAGGCCTTGACCTTCTCCAGGTGCGGCTGGGTCACCAGCGGCCCCATGTCGTTGCCGTTGTCGCTGCCGGGGCCGACCTTCATCTTGGCAATCTCGGCGCGCAGGCCCTGCACCATCGCATCGGCCGTGGCGTCGCCGACGGCCACCACCAGCGGCACCGCCATGCAGCGCTCGCCGCAGGAGCCGTAGGCCGCGCCCATCAGCGCGTTCACCGCATTCGCGATGTCGGCGTCCGGCATCACCACCGCGTGGTTCTTGGCGCCGCCCAGCGCCTGCACCCGCTTGCCGTGGGCGCTGCCGGTGCTGTAGACGTACTCGGCAATCGGCGTGGAGCCGACGAAGCTGACGGCCTTCACGCGCTTGTCGGTGAGCAGGGTGTCCACCGCTTCCTTGTCGCCGTTGACCACGTTGAGAACGCCTGGCGGCAGCCCGGCCTCCAGCGCCAGCTCGGCCATGAACAGGGTGGATGAGGGCGTGCGCTCCGAAGGCTTGAGCACGAAGCAGTTGCCGCAGGCCACCGCCATGGGCCACATCCAAAGCGGCACCATCACCGGGAAATTGAAGGGCGTGATGCCGGCGCACACCCCCATGGCCTGGAACTCGCTCCACGAGTCGATGGCCGGGCCGACGTTCTTGCTGTGCTCGCCCTTGAGCAGTTCGGGCACGTAACTCGCGTACTCGACGTTCTCGATGCCGCGCTGCAGCTCGCCATGCGCATCGGCCAGCACCTTGCCGTGCTCGGCGCTGATCAGGGCGGCGATCTTGTCGGCGTTGGCTTCCAGCAGGGTCTTCAGCCGGCTCATCACTCGCGCGCGCTTGAGCGGCGGCGTGTTGCGCCAGGCCGGGTAGGCCGCCTGCGCCGAAGCGATGGCCTGCTCCACGGTGAGCTTGTCGGCCAGCGCGACGCTCTTGTGCGAGAAGCCGGTGGCCGGGTCGAACACCGGCTGCAGGCGGCTGCCGCCGGCGACATGGCGGCCGTCGATGAAGTGGCCGATGGTTTGGGTGACGTTCTTGTCGTGTTGCATGGTGTGCCTGTGCTTAGTTGGTTTCCGCCAGGGCATCGCCCAGCGCGTTGATCAGGCGGTCGATCTCGGCCTTCTCCGAGATGAAGGGCGGTGCCAGCTGGATCGTGTCGCCGCCGTAGCGCACGTAGAAGCCCTTCCTCCAGCAGTTCATCGCGATCTCGTAGGGCCGGCGCGCCGGCTCGCCCGGCAGCGCGGCGATGCCAAGGCCCGCGGCCAGGCCGAAGTTGCGGATGTCGGTGACGTGCTTGCTGCCCTTGAGGCTATGCACCGCGTTCTCGAAGTGCGGCGCCAGCGCCTGCACGCGGCCGATCATGTCTTCCTTCTGCAGAACGTCCAGCGCCGCGATGCCGGCCGCGCAGGCGACCGGGTGCGCCGAGTAGGTGTAGCCGTGCGGGAACTCCAGCATGTACTCGGGGCCACCCACCGCCATGAAAGCGTCGTAGATCTCCCCGCTGGCGATCACCGCGCCCAGCGGCTGTGCGCCGTTGGTGATCTGCTTGGCGGTATTCATGATGTCGGGCGTCACGCCGAAGGCATCTGCGCCGGTGAGCGCGCCGCTGCGGCCGAAGCCGGTGATGACCTCGTCGAAGATCAGGAGGATGTTGTGGGCGGTGCAGATCTCGCGCAGGCGTTGCAGGTAGCCGCGCGGCGGGATCACGACGCCGGCCGAGCCGGCGAAGGGCTCGACGATCACGGCAGCGATGTTCGAGGCGTCGTGCAGCGCGATCAGGTCGAGCAGGCGGTCCGCCAACTCGGCGCCGTTTTCCGGCATGCCGCGGGTGAAGGCATTGGCGGCCAGTTGCGTATGCGGCAGGTGGTCGGCCTCCACGCCCTGGCCGAAGAGCTTGCGATTGGCGCCGATGCCGCCGACCGAGATGCCGCCGAAGTTGACGCCGTGGTAGCCCTTCTCGCGCCCAATCAGGCGGGTCTTTTGGCCCAAGCCCTTGGCGCGCCAGTAGGCGCGTGCCATCTTCAGCGAGGTGTCGGCAGCCTCGGAGCCGGAGCCGGTGAAGAACACGTAGTCCAGGCCGGCGGGGGTGAGTTCACGCAGCTTGTTGGCCAGCGCAAAGGACAACGGGTGGCCGAACTGGAAGGCCGGCGCGTAGTCCAGCCTGGCGATCTGGCGGCTCACCGCCTCGGTGATCTCGGGTCGGCCATGGCCCAGGCCCGTGCACCACAGGCCCGAGAGGCCGTCGAAGATCTTGCGGCCTTCGTGGTCCGTGAAGTAGGCGCCCTTGGCCTCGACGATGAGGCGCGGATCGGCCTTGAACTGGCGGTTGCCGGTGTAGGGCATCCAGTGGGCGTCGAGCCAGGCGGCGTCTGTGCGGGTGGACGTTGCGCTGTCGAAGGCGGAGGTGGCAAGGGTCATGGCGCTTCCTGAAGAGGGAACTACGAAGTGCGTCCGATTGTTGGCAAGACCTTCAGTGTGGAAAATGGCGCAATATCAATGTTCACTTGACGATTTATGCAAGTAAAAGGCGCTCGAAGCAAAGCCGTGCTGGGCCAGCTCAGCGACATGGACCTGCGCCTTTTGCGCGTGTTCAAGAGCGTGGCCGACTGCGGCGGCATGGCAGCGGCCGAGCTGGAGCTGAACATCGGCACCTCGACCGTGAGCCGGCACGTCAAGGATCTGGAGACAAGACTCGGACTGGTGCTGTGCCGGCGCGGCCGGGCCGGCTTTGCGCTCACGGCCGAAGGTCAGCGCGTCTACGACGAGACGCAGCGCCTGCTGGCCTCGGTCGATGCCTTTCGCGGCAGCATCGATGACATCCACGGCCGCATGGGTGGGCAACTCGAGGTGGCGCTGTTCGACAAGACGGCGACCAACCCGCAGGCGCGCATCGGTGAGGCCATCGAGCGCTTCACCGCGTTGGCGCCGGAAGTCACCCTGGCGGTGCATGTGGGGTCCATCACGTCCATCGAGCAAGGGGTGCTGGACGGCACCTTCCAGATCGGCATCATCCCGGCACACCGGGCGTCCAAGAGCCTGAGCTACGCCGATCTCTTCGACGAGCGCATGCTGCTGTACTGCGGCCAGGGCCACCCGCTGTTCGACGCGCCGCAGGGGCGCCTGACCTGGGCGCGCCTGCGCGAACATCACTTTGCCGGCCTGGGCTACCACTCGCCCAACATGGAGCTGAGCCACCGCGCCAGGCTGGCGCGCAAGGCCACCGGCTTCGACCAGGAAGCGATCGCCACCTTGATCCTCTCGGGCCGCTTCCTCGGCTTCCTGCCCGACCACTACGCGCAAGTCTTCGAGCAGCGGGAACTGATGCGCCCGCTGCTGCCGGAGCGCTTCAACTACGACTGCCGCTTCGTCAGCCTGCTGCGGCGCTCACCCAAACCCTCGCGCGCGGTGCTGGTCTTCCAGGAGTGCCTGGTGGCCGCACATCGCAAGTCTTCCGCCAAGGGTTAGTACCAGTCCGGCCGCTCGGGGTGTCGGTGCCCTGCGCGCACAACGTCGGCGCGATGCGCCTCAGAAATCCACCAGCCGCAGGCCCACGCTGAACACCGTGCGCTTGCGGTTGTAGTCGACCAGCGTGTCGCCGTAGCCGTTGAAGAGCTGCATCACGAAGCGCAGGTCGCCCTTGGCCGGATCGCCGATGGCGCGCGTGTATTCGAGGCGCTGCGACCCCTTGCCGAAGGTGCGCAGCTGGAGCCCGATGGAGTTCTTGCCGTCCGGATTCCAGATGCCTGAGAATTCGGCGCGGCCGACGTAGCTGGTGATGTCCGGGTTGTCGTCGTCCGCAGGGTCTTCGCTGATGCGCTTCCAGGCGCGCGCGGTGAAGACGAAGCGGTTGTCCAGCTCGAGGCCGCCCATCAGGTAGACCCGGTTCCAGCTGCGCGACAGCGGCTCGCTCTGGCCATTGGACTGGTGTGCCAGGCCCAGGCCCGCATAGCGCCAGCGCCAGCCGCCGGGCAGGTGCATGTCGGTCGGATAGACATACATCACTTCCGGCTCGTGATCGGTGGTGCGGAAGGGACGCGACAGCTCGGAGTTGAAGATCTGCCAGGTCGACTGCTGGGAGTAGCCGAACCACAGCGAGTCCTTGCGCGTGGGGTCGGCGCCGGTGAGCAGCCCCTGCGCGAGCTTGGTGCGCAACGACAGGTTGAGCCGCATCTCGCCCGGCTGGTAGTCGGTTGGCGTGCCGGTGTGGTTGGGCGCGGGCGAGGTGGGCGTTTGCGGCCGGTCGGTGGCCATGGCAAAGCTGACGTCGATCGGGCGGTAGCCGCGCAGGCTGAAGGTGCCGCAGTCGGAGCCGTCCTCGAGTTCCCAGAAGCGCGACAGGGTCGAGTACTGGCGGTCCCGGCAGGCATCGCCGTTCACTTCCACCACGCGGGTCGCGGGGATGATGGCATCGACCGGCGGCGGCGGCGGCGGCGGCG
>DATILH010000070.1:0-2779 GCA_035476655.1 Variovorax sp. | reverse complement strand
GCGGGGCCACCGCGGAACCGGCTTTGCCGGGCCGCCAGTGGCGCCCCCTGGGGGGAGGCGCCGCAGCAGGCGCTTCGGGGGGGTCAATTTTTGATGTCGTAGGTCTTGATCATGTTGCGCATGACGCCAAAACCATCGTCGATCAACTTGGAGAATTCGGCGCTGCTGGCGGGGTAGTTCTTGATGCCGTACTCGTTCGCCAGAAAGTCTTTGTACTGCTTGCTCGACACCACCTTGTGGATGGCCGCTTCCAGGGTTTTGCGGGTGTCGTCCGGGATGCCCTTGGGCGCGGCGACGCCGATGATCCCGGTGATGCCGACGTCGTAGCCTTGCTCCTTGATCGTCGGCACCTTGGGGAACCAGGGCAGGCGGAAGTCGCTGGCAGAGGAGATGAATTTCAGCTTGCCGGCCTTGACCAGCTCCGCATACTCCGAGGGGCCTTGCAAGGCGACATCGACATGCTTGCCCATGGCGGCCGTGATCGATTCGGCTGATGACTTGAAGGTGACCTGATCGAACTTTCCGCCCGTGAGCTTTTGCAGCTGGAGGAAGGGGAAGTTGTTCGGAGCGCCGGTCACGCCGTAGAAAACACCCTTGGGCGTTTTCGATTGATTGACCAGGTCCTGGATGTTGTTGATCGGCGAGTCGGGGGAGGCCACGATGCCGTAGCTGAATTCGGCCACACCGCCCAGCAGCACGAAGTCTTCCCGCTTGTATGGCACCTTCATCAGCTGCGAGGTGAAGGTGGCGGTGCTGTAGGAATAGAAGCCGATGGTGTAGCCATCGGGCTTGACCCGTGCCAGGTTGCCCAGCTGAAGGGTGCCGGACGCGCCGGGCTGATTGAGCACCACCACCGGCTGCTTCAGTTCCGCCGACAGGAGCTGTGCGAACTCCCGTGCAATCCCATCCGTCGAGCCGCCCGCGCCGTAGGGAACGGACAGTGACACGGGGCGATCCGGGTACGAGGCTGCCCCGGCACGACTTGCGAAGAGTCCTAAAACGCACAACAGAACATGAGTCGCTCGCGTGAAGTTCATGTCATTCCTTTAGATATTGGTCAGCGTGATGCCGCCATCGACCGTCAAGGCCTGCGCGGTGATGAAGCCCGCGTCGTCGCTGGCCAAAAAGCAGATGCTGCGCGCGATGTCTTCGACGGTGCCCAGGCGGCCCAGCGGCGTGCGGGCGATGCGGTTGGCGTCGCGCGCGGCGTCGCGGTTGCGCTGCGTGCCTTCGGTGGGAACGGCCGAGGGGCACACGGCATTGACGCGGATGTTGCGCGCGCCCAGCTCCGCCGCCGCCGCGCGCGTCACGCCCAGGATGGCGGCCTTGATGCCCGAATACACCACCGAGTTGGCGGCCGAGCGCAAGGCCGCGACCGAGGCCACGTTCACGATAGCGCCGCCGCGCTGCGGGTCCATCACGGCGGCGGCTTCCTGCAGGCTCCAGATGACGGACTTGAAGCCCACGTCCAGCATGCGCTCCACCGTCTCCGGCATGATTTCCGGGATGGCCTGGTAGCGCACCCAGGCCGCGTTGTTGACCAGGATGTCGAAGCGCTTGCCGTGCTCGAACGAGCGCTGGATGGCCTCGCGGATGCCTTCGCGGCTGGCGATGTTCACCGCGACGCCAAAGGCCTGGCCGCCCGCGGACTTGATGTGCTCCACCACGGGCGTGACCAGTTCTTCCTTGAGGTCGTTCACGCAGACGATGGCGCCACGGGCGGCCATCTGGAAAGCCGTCTCGCGGCCGATGCCGGCGCCCGCGCCGGTGATGAGGGCCACGCGGCCCAGCAGATCCTGATTCATTTGTCTTCCTTGGTTCAAACCGACTGGATGAAGTCGCGGCCCACCTGCTGCGCCAACTGACCTGAGCCGAATGCGGCGTCGAACTTGCGCACCTCGCGCAGCGCGTAGTGCAGGGGCACTTCCCAGGTGAAGCCCATGCCGCCATGCAGGTGGATGGATTTCTCCAGCACGAAGGCCGCGTTGGACAGGGCGTTGGCCAGCACCGGACGGGTGTCGCGCACGTGGTCGTACTCGTCGGTGCTGAGAAGCCGTTCGATGGCCGCGTTGGAGGCTTCCTGCAGCAGGCGCATGCGCGCCAGCAGGTGGCGCACCGCCTGCTTGGCCGACAAGATGCGTCCGAACTGCACGCGCGTCGACATGTAGGTGGCCGTGGTGGCCAAGGCGGCCTCGGCGGCGCCGTTGACCCAGCCGGCAATGAGGATCTGGGCGTCGCGCTGCAGTGCTGCAAAGGTGGCGGCATCGAATTCGGCCAGCACCTTGACGTTGTCCAGCACCAGCCACGACTGCGGGTGCTCAGGGTCCAACGCCTCGTCGTCCTGGATCTCGACGGAGCTCGCATCGAGCAGGGCGGCGCCGCCCTGGCCGTCGGCCACCAGCACCCAGTCGCTGTCCCGCGCATGGCGGGCGTGCCCGGCCAAGCGGTCGGGGAGACTGCCTTGCAGGGCCCAGGTGGCGACGCGCTTGCCGCTGGCCAGCTCCGCAGCCAGAGGCGAATCACCGAGCGCCTTGGCGATCAGGATGGTTTCGAGCAGCGGCCATTGCAAACGCAGCTTGCCCGCCTCGGCCACGATGGGCAGGGCGAACTCGATGCCCAGGGCCAGGCCGCCAGCGTCTTCCTGTGCGCACACGCCGCACAGGCCGGCGTTGGCCAGCACCTGCGCGGCTTCACGGAAGTTGCGCGTCTGCGCATCGGTGATCGCCTCGGCCGCAGCCTGGGCGAACTCTTCGGGCTTGAGATCGTTGTCCGACATGGT
>DATILH010000069.1:0-25422 GCA_035476655.1 Variovorax sp. | reverse complement strand
ACGCCGCTGACTTCGCTGCGGATCGCCGAGCTGATGAGCGAGGCCGGCCTGCCCGACGGCGTGGTCAACGTGGTGCCTGGCCTGGGCAGCGTGGCCGGGCAGTACATCGCCGAGCATCCGCAGATCGCCAAGATCGCCTTCACCGGCAGCACCGCCACCGGCCGGCGCATCGTGGCCGCCAGCGCCGGCAACCTGAAGAAGGTGCAGCTGGAGCTGGGCGGCAAGGGGCCCAACATCGTCTTCGAGGATGCCAACCTGCAGGCCGCCGTCAACGGCAGCGCCTGGGCCATCTTCCACAACCAGGGCCAGGCCTGCATCGCCGGCTCGCGCCTGGTGCTGCACGAGAAGATCGCCGATGCCTTCCTCGATCAGTTCCTGCCGCTGGCGCGTTCCATCCGCCTGGGCAATCCGCTTGATGACTCCACCGAGATGGGCCCGCTCACCAGCGCGCAGCATCGCGAGCGCGTCCTGGCCTATGTGGACGTGGCCAGGGGCGAGGGCGGCGAAGTACTGGCCGGCGGCCGCGCGCCCGGCGGCGAACTGGCGGGCGGCTGCTATGTGGAGCCGACGGTGGTGCGCGCCAAGAGCTTTCGCGACCGGGTGGCGCAGGAAGAGGTGTTCGGCCCCTTCGCCACCGTGCTCACCTTCAAGAACGACGAGGAGGCACTCGCCATTGCCAACGGCACCGACTACGGCCTGGGTAGCGGCCTGTGGACTTCCAGCCTGCAGCGCGCCCATCGCGTGGCGCGCGACCTGCACGCCGGCATGGTCTGGATCAACAGCTACAAGCGGGTGAACCCGGGCTCGCCCTTCGGTGGCGTGGGCCAGAGCGGCTATGGGCGCGAGATGGGCTTCGACGCGATGCGCGAGTACACGCAGGTCAAGAGCGTCTGGGTCAACGTGGATGCCGCCATCCCGCCACACTTCGCGCGTTGAACCACCCACGGGAACACCATGCGCGCCTTCACCTACGTCGCCCAGCCCGCCCGCGTCGTCTTTGGCGCCGGCTCTCTGGCACAACTGGCGCACGAGATTGATCTGCTTGGCGCGCGCCGCGCACTGGTGCTCAGCACGCCCGAGCAGCGCGACCAGGCCGAGCGGGTCGCCGGGCTGCTGGGCGCGCAGGCGGCCGGCATCTTCGACCGGGCGGTGATGCATGTGCCCATCGAATCGGCGCGCGAGGCCAGGGAAGAGGCGCGGCGCCTGGGTGCCGACTGCGCCGTCGCGATCGGCGGTGGTTCCACCACCGGCCTGGGCAAGGCCATCGCCCTCGATTCCGGCCTGCCGATCCTGGCCATTCCCACCACCTACGCCGGCAGCGAGATGACGCCCATCTACGGCATCACCGAAGCGGGCCTGAAGAAGACCGGCAAGGACGCGCGGGTGCTGCCGCGCACCGTGATCTACGACCCGGAACTCTCGCGCAGCCTGCCGGTGGAACTCAGCGTCACCAGCGGCATCAACGCCATCGCGCATGCGGCCGAAGGGCTCTATGCGGTCGACGGCAATCCGATCATGGACTTGATGGCGCAGGAAGGCATCGCCGCGCTGGGCCGCGCGCTGCCGGCCATCCGGCTTGACCCGGATGACATGGACGCGCGCAGCGACGCGCTCTACGGCGCCTGGCTGTGCGGCACGGTGCTCGGCAATGTCGGCATGGCCCTGCATCACAAGCTGTGCCACACGCTTGGCGGCAGCTTCAACCTGCCGCACGCACAGACCCACACCATCGTGCTCCCGCATGCGCTGGCCTACAACGCGGCGGCCGCGCCGCGGGCCATGGCGCGCATCGCCAAGGCCCTCGGTGCCAAGGACCCGACCAGCGCGGCACAAGCGGCCTACGACCTGGCACGCGACAACGACGCGCCGGTTGCCCTGCGCGAGATCGGCATGGCGGCCGGCGACGTCGAGCGCGCGCTCGACATCGCCCTGCAGAACCAATACCCCAACCCGAGGCCGCTGCAGCGCGATGCCATCCGCACGCTGCTGCAGAACGCCTTCGATGGGGTGAGGCCCGGCTGAACGGCAGATCACCACAACGAGGAGACAACAATGACCATCGATCGCAGACAGTTCACCCAGGCCGCCGCCGCGCTGGCCGCCACCGCCTTTGCCCCGCGCGCCTTCGCCGCCGACACGCTCAAGATCGGCTATGTCTCGCCGCAGACCGGGCCGCTGGCGCCCTTCGGCGAGGCCGACAAATGGGTCATCGAGCAGATGAAGGCGGCCTTCAAGGGCGGCCTCAGCGTGGGCGGCAAGAAGTACGACGTCCAGATCGTGCTGAAGGACAGCCAATCCAACCCGAACCGCGCCGGCGAGGTGGCCAACGATCTGATCCTCAAGGACAAGGTGGCGCTTGTGCTCACCGCCGGCACGCCGGAGACGGCCAACCCGGTGAGCGATGCCTGCGAACTCAACGAAGTGCCCTGCGTGTCGAGCGTGGTGCCCTGGCAGCCCTGGTTCTTCGGCCGCAAGGGCGATCCGGCCAAGGGCTTCAACTTGACGTACCACATGTTCTGGGGGCTGGAGGACGTCATCGCCAACTTCACCAACGGCTGGAAGCAGGTGCAGACCAACAAGAAGGTCGGTGGCCTGTTTCCCAACGATGGCGACGGCAACGCCTGGGGCGACAAGGAGCTGGGCTTTCCCAAGCCGCTGGCGGCCATGGGCTTCACGCTCACCGATCCGGGGCGCTTCCAGAACGGCACGCAGGACTTCAGCGCGCAGATCGCCGCCTTCAAGCGCGATGGCGTGGAGATCGTCACCGGCGTGGTGATCCCGCCGGATGCCAAGACCTTCCTGACGCAGGCGCGCCAGCAGGGCTTCAAGCCCAAGGTCATCACCCTGGGCAAGGCGCTCCTGTTCCCCGGCGCCATCGAGGCGCTGGGCGATCTGGGCGACGGGCTGACGACCGAGGTGTGGTGGAGCCCCTCGCACCCCTTCACTTCGAGCCTGACCAAGCAAAGCGCGAAGGCGCTGGCCGAAGCCTACGAGGCCGGCGCCAAGAAGCAGTGGACGCAACCGATCGGCTTTGCCCACGCGCTGTTCGAAGTGGCGGCCGATGCGCTCGGCCGCGCCAAGTCGCTCAAGCCCGCCGACGTGCGCGACGCAGTCGCGGCCACTTCGCTCAACTCGGTGGTCGGACCGGTGAAATGGGGCGGGCAGGGGCCCTTCAAGAACGTCAGCAAGACGCCACTGGTGCTGGGCCAATGGGGCAAGGGCAAGAAGTACAAGTACGAGCTGACCATCGTCAGCAACGAGGCCGCGCCGAGCATTCCCACCGGCGGCACGATCCGCCTGATCAGCGCGGCCTGAAGCGATGGCATTGCTCGCCCTGCATGGCGTCTGCAAGTCCTACGGGGCGCTCAAGGTCACGGACAGCATCGACCTTGCCGTGCGAGAGGGCGAGACCCTGGGCATCCTGGGCCCCAACGGCGCCGGCAAGACCTCCTTGTTCAACCTGATCTCGGGCGACGCGCGGCTGGATGCCGGTCGCATCGAGTACGACGGGCAGGAGGTGTCTAAGCTCTCGCCGCACCAGCGCTGCCGCGCCGGCATCGGCCGCAGCTACCAGGTGCCGCAGCCCTTCGGCGCGATGAGCGTGTTCGAGAACCTGGTGACTGCCGCCTGCTTCGGCGGCAAGCAGCGCGAGCGCGAGGCCTGGGAGACGGCCTACGAGGTGCTGGTGCAGACCGGGCTCCTGTCGCAAGCCAACCAGCCGGCCGGCAGCCTGCGCCTGCTGGACCGCAAGCGCTTGGAGTTGGCGCGCGCGCTGGCCACGCGGCCGCGCCTGCTCCTCCTGGACGAGATCGCCGGTGGGCTCACCGAGCACGAGGCGAAGCAATTGGTGGAGGAGTTGAAAGACATCAAGGCGCGCGGCGTCACCATGATCTGGATCGAGCATGTGGTGCATGCGCTGCTGGCGCTGGCCGACCGGCTCTTCGTCATCAACTTCGGGCAGAGGCTGGCGGAGGGCGAGCCGCA
The DNA here is from genome assembly GCA_035476655.1 of Variovorax sp. Classification (GTDB taxonomy): domain Bacteria; phylum Pseudomonadota; class Gammaproteobacteria; order Burkholderiales; family Burkholderiaceae_C; genus Variovorax. The sequence continues at coordinate 21,438 of DATILH010000069.1, read as the reverse complement.
GGCGGTGATGCAGGATCCCGAGGTGCGGCGCGTGTACATGGGGGTGGAGGCATGACGACGCTGTTGGAAGCGCGCGGCCTCGAAGCCTTCTATGGCGACGCGCAGGCCCTGTTCGGTATCGACTTCGAAGTGGCGAAGGGTGAAATGGTTGCCGTCATCGGCGCCAATGGTGCCGGCAAGTCCACCCTGCTGAAGAGCCTGACGGGACTGGTGCGTGCGCCACGCGAGGCGGTTTTCTGGAAGGGCGAGCCCATCGGCGGCCTGGCCCCTGGCGAGATCGTTCGACGCGGCCTGGCCATGGTGCCCGAGGGCCGACGCCTGTTCCCCAGCCTGAGTGTGGAAGAAAACCTGCTGATGGGCGGCCTGGCGCGCCGCGCCGGCCCCTGGAACCTGGGGCGCATCTACCAGATGTTCCCGATCCTGCAGGACAAGCGGCACAACCCCGGCACTTCGCTCTCGGGCGGGCAGCAGCAGATGGTGGCGCTGGGCCGCGCCTTGATGAGCAACCCCGAGGCCCTGCTGTGCGACGAGCTCTCGCTGGGCCTGGCGCCGATCGTGATCCGCGAGATCTACGAGGCCATGCCGCGCATCACCGGCGAAGGGATGGCGGTGGTGATCGTCGAGCAGGATGTGTCGCTGGCGCAGCGCGTGTCGCAGCGGCTCTATTGCCTGCAAGAAGGCCGGGTCTCGCTGGCCGGGCGCTGCGAGGCGCTGTCGCGCGAGCAGATCTCGCGCGCCTATTTCGGAGTGCAGTGATGCTGGAGACCCTTGTCCAAGGCATCCTGCTGGGCGGCCTGTACACCCTGTTCGCGCTGGGCCAGTCGCTGATGTTTGGCGTGATGCGGCTCACCAACACGGCGCAGGGCGACTTCATCGTGCTGGCGGCCTTTGCCGTGATCGCCATGCTCGGCATCGCCGGCGGCGTGCCCTGGCTGGCGGCGCTGCTGGTGCTGCCCATCGCCTTCGCGGGCGGCTACGCGCTGCAGCGCTACGTGCTCAACGGCACGCTGGGCAAGGACCCGCTGCCTTCGCTGGTCGTCACCTTCGGGCTGGCGGTGGTCATCCAGAACCTGCTGCTGCAGCTCTTTTCCGCCGACCCGCGCTCGATCGAGACGGGCGGCTTCAGCACCCAGGGCATCGCGCTGGGCGAGTCGCTCTCGGTCGGTGCGCTGCCGCTGGTCATCCTGGCGGTGGCCGTCGGCGCCACCGCCGCGCTGCAGTGGCTGTTCGGCGCCACTGCCCTGGGCCGGGCCTTTCGCGCGGTGTCGGATGATGTCGAGATCGCCGGCCTCATGGGCCTGCATGCGCACAAGGTCTATGCGCTGGCCACCGCCATCGCCTTCGTGCTGATCGCCATCGCCGGCACCCTGCAGGGCATGCGCACCACGGTGTCGCCGGCGGACGGGCCGCTGCTGCTGCTGTTCGCCTTCGAGGCCGTGATCATCGGCGGCATGGGCTCCTTCTGGGGCACCCTGGCGGGCGCCATGATCCTGGGCATCACGCAGCAGATCGGCTTCAGGCTGGACCCCGGCTGGGGCATCTGGTTCGGCCACATCGTGTTCCTCATGGTGCTCGTCCTGCGGCCCCAGGGCCTGTTTCCCAAGACGCGCGGCTAGGACCATGCAAGCTTCTTCCTCAACTTCATTCGAGGTCGCGCGCGGCAGCGCGCTGGCGCACAGCGCCCTGGCCGTCTCGGCGGCGCTCGTCCTCTTCGCCGCCAGCCTGCCTTTCTGGGGCGAGTCGAGCTGGATGCGCGAATTCGTCGAGATCGCCTGCTACTTCATCTTCGCGATGATGTGGAACCTCCTGGCCGGCTACGGCGGCATGGTCAGCATCGGGCAGCAGGCCTTCTTCGGCTTCGGCGGATATGTGATGCTGATGCTGGGCAACTTCGCCGGCATCAACCCCTTCGTGGCGGTGGTGCTGGGCGCGCTGGCGGCGGGGCTGATCGCGGTGCCGGTGTCCTTCGTGGCCTTTCGCCTCTCGGGCGGCTACTTCGCCATCGGCACCTGGGTCATCGCGGAGGTGTTCCGCCTGTCCTTTGCCAACGTGTCGGCGGTGGGGGGGGGCTCGGGCACCACGCTCACCGCGCTGCGCGGCATCGAGCGCGCCACGCGCGAGAGCGTCACCTACTGGATGGCGCTGGGATGCGTGGTGGCGGTGATCGCGCTGGTCTACCTCTTCCTGCGCGGCAAGCGCGGCCTGGCCCTGCTGGCCATTCGCGACAACGAGGTGGCGGCCGAATCGCAGGGCGTGGCGGTGCGCTCCACCAAGCTGGCGGTCTACGTGGTGGCGGCCTTCGGCGCCGGGCTGGCCGGGGCGCTGTACTTCGTGGGCAACCTGCGCATCAGCCCGGATGCGGCCTTCAGCGTGAACTGGACCGCCTTCGCCATCTTCATGGTGGTGATCGGCGGCATCGGCCGCATCGAGGGGCCGATCGTCGGCGCCCTCATTTTCTGGGCGATCAACAAGTTCTTCAGCGACTACGGCACCTGGTACTTGATGGGCCTGGGCCTCATCGCCATCGTCGTCACCCTCTTCTTCCGCCAGGGTCTGTGGGGCTATGCCCAGCAGCGTTGGGGCTGGTCGCTCTTTCCGACGCAGCGCCGTCTGGTGCTGCGCGACGGCGCGGTCAGGCGAGCGATGCCGGCGGCCCATCATCCCGATCTGAAGCTGCAACCCTCCCATGCGAAACATCAATGAACACACCATCACCGAAGCGGTGCTTGGCAGCATCGACGGCTGCGGCGACGCCCGCCTGAAGGAAGTGATCAGCGCGCTGGTGCGCCACCTGCACGACTTCGCGCGCGAAGTGAAGCTGACCGAGTCCGAGTGGGAGGCGGGCATCCGTTTCCTCACTGCCACCGGGCAGAAGTGCGACGACAAGCGCCAGGAGTTCATCCTGCTCTCGGACACGCTGGGCCTGTCGACATTGACGGTGGCGCAGAACCATCCGGTGAGCGCGCAAGCCACCGAGGCCACGGTGTTCGGTCCCTTCTATGTGGAAGGCGCGCCGCGGCTTCCACAGGGCGCCGACATCTCGGGCGGCGCGCCCGGCGAGTTGCTCTTCGTGCGCGCCACGGTGCGCGGGCGCGGCGGCGAGGCGGTGGCCGACGCCACGGTGAATGTCTGGCAGGCCGATGCGCAGGGGCTGTATGACGTGCAGCGCGACGGCCTCGATCAGCCCCAAGGCCGCGCCACCCTGCGCACCGACGGCGAAGGGCGGCTCGATTTCAGGAGCGTGATGCCGGTGCCCTATCCGATCCCGGTCGACGGCCCGGTCGGCACCATGCTGGGCGCGCTCAGGCGCCATCCCTGGCGGCCGGCCCATGTGCACTTCATGATCGAGGCGCACGGCTACCAGACGCTGATCACCCATGTGTTTCGAGGCGGCGATCCCTACCTGGACAGCGACGCCGTCTTCGGTGTGCGCAATTCGCTCACCGGCGATTTCCGCGCTTGTCCGCTGGGCGGCCAGGCGCCGGACGGCAGCCGGCCGGCGCAGCCGTTTCACACCCTGGACTTCGACTTCGTGCTGGAGCCGGCCGCCGCGCCCTGAGGGCGGCGGCTGTGGGCCGGCGCCCACGCCGAGCGTAGGCCTTATCCCGCAGACGCGCGGCGCCGGCGGCGCGACCATGCATGTCTTCACAGACTTCCCCAGAGGAGAACGAGCATGGCCGCCGTCATCGCCGAGAAGCAACCCCCTTCCCCCATCGAACTCGCGCGTCGTACGCAGCGCCACTTCCCCGGCGAGAGCCCCGCCTATCGCGACGCCCGCCTGTCGCTGCTGGCCGAGGAGATCGAACTGCGTCGCCACATCGAGCGCGTGGCCGAGCAGCGGCGCGCGCTGCCGCCGGGCGGCGAGGTGCGGGAGGACTACGTCTTTCAGGGACCGCAGGGCGCGGTGCTGATGTCGGAACTGTTCGGCAATCACGACGCGCTGGTGGTCTACCACTGGATGTTCGGCCCCAAGCGCGAGCGGCCCTGTCCCATGTGCACCTCGCTGCTGAGCGCCCTGGACGGCGAGATGCCCGACATCCTGCAGCGCACCGCTTTCGTCGTGGTGGCCCGCTCGCCGATCAGCCGCATGTCGGCCTTCGCCATCGAGCGCGGCTGGCGCCACCTGCGCCTGCTCTCGTGCGGCGGCAACAGCTTCAACCAGGACTACGTGGACGAGGACCCGAAGGGCACGGAGGACAACGCGGGCTTCAGTGTCTTCAAGCGCCAGGGAACGACCATCCGCCACTTCTGGAGCGAGGAGATGGGCATGGAAACCGCCGACCCAGGCCAGGACCCGCGCGGCGCGCCCGACCCGATGCCACTGTGGACCGTCCTCGACATGACGCCGCAGGGGCGGGGCAGCGATTGGCGACCCTCCTTGTCCTATCCGGCGCGAAGGGAGTGATCGAAGGGGTGAACTCTGCCCGTCAGTGCGATGCTGGCACTGCCTGCATCAGCGTCGAAAGCGCGGCTCCAAAGCTGGAGCCCGACTTCGGCGCACCCTTGTCGAAGCCCAGGCGGACGACCACCAGATCGTGCGACGGGATGATCACGACAAACTGGCCACCCGCGCCCAGCATGTAGTAGGCCGAGGTCGGCACGGGCAATGCGCCGGTGCCGTTGAGCCAGAAGAATCCACCGTAGATCGGCCGCTTGTCCGCTGCCCAGGCGGGCGCCGTGGTGCGCACGAAATTGACGAAGCCCTCGGGCAGGATGCGCGAGCCGTTCCACACGCCATCCTGCAGGTACAGATTGCCCAGTCGCGCCCAGTCGCGCGCCGACATGAACTCGTAACCCTGCGTCAGAAAGTTGCCGTAGGGGTCCGTTTCCATGGTCATGGTGCGAATGCCGATCTTGTCGAACAGTTGGCGCTGGGGAAAGGACAGGTATTCCTCGCCGCGCTTCTCGACGGCAAGGCGGATGAGATAGCTGGCAAGCACCGGGTCGGTGTTGCGATAGCGGCCCACGGTGTTCGGCGGCCATTGCTGCGGCCGCGTTGCCGCGTAGTTGAACGAGTTGATGCGGCCGGTATAGAGATAGGTGTGATCGGGGTAGGTGCCGTTGGGGTCGAAGTCCGGATCGTCCGGCGCCTTGATGCGAAGCCCGCTCGACATGCGCAGGATGTCCGAGATGCGGATGCTCTGCCGAGCGTCGCCCGGCGCCTGCCACTCGGGAATCGGGGCCGCCTGGTCGAGTTGGTACGCCCCTTGCCCGATCAGAACGCCCATCAGCGTGCCGACAACGCTCTTGCCCATGGACCACGACTCGAGCGGTGTGCTCGCAGTGATGCCCTGCATGTAGCGCTCGCCGATCAGCCGGCCCTTGTGGGTGACGACGAATGCGGTCGTGTAGGCCTCCGTCAAGGAAAACGCCGCGTCGATCGCCTGCGCCAGCCTGAACATGTCGACGCCGGCAACCGGGTCCGTGGGCAGCACGTCGCCCATTGGCCAGGGCAGGCTGTTCGCGGGGGGGAGGGCGCTCGTGACTTCGACCGGCGTGAACGACACCTCGTCCTGGTTGGGTGGCAGCGTGACGCAGCCCTGCGATCCGTAGTAGCGCGCCGTCAGCGTCGGGCCGTCGGGGATCGTGATGCGAACCTCTTTCCTTTCGCGATCGATGACGGGCTTGCCGACCTTCTGGCGCTGGTCGTAGGGGCCGGTGAAGTAGCCCACGCTTTCCGCGGCGACCCCGGGGTCGAGCCCGGCAATGAACACCGCGGAACACATCGTCTTGGCATAGCCGGAGGTGTGGTGCTCCAGGACATTGCCGGGCGGTGGTACGTAGGGCGTGTTCAGTTCAAGGGATTTTGCGCGGGCGATGAGCGCCTCGCGCGCGGGCAACTCCGGCGGGGGTGCTGTTGCGCTGCCGTCTGAGCCACCGCCTCCGCAAGAGGCGAGGACTGCAAAGAGGCCTGCCATGGCGAGTCCCAGGACGACCCGACCGAAGCTCGACATAGATGCTCCTCACATTTGGTGGGCGCGATCATGCCGCAACGTGCTCGTCGTCAGCCGGCTCTGGTTCAGTTCTGGCACAAGTTCGAGCGCAAAGGGCGGGAACAGCCGTGATGGCCGGCTGATTCCGTATTCGGCCAAGCGGCCGCTCGCATAAATGGCTTCAATGTCCGGTGACCGCCACACAGCGGTCATCGGAAAGGAGAATCCTTTCCGCCGGTATGTGCCCTTTGCCGACGATCAGTCGAATTTCCAGGCCGCCTGCAGCCGGCCAGGAAGAGTCATCCACAAGTGCCAGAAGCGGTCCTTCGCCAGTACCCGATGTTCGCAAGGCGCAGCACTTCATTTGATTACCTCGTTGGCGCGCCGCAGCATGCTTTGCGGGATCGTGAGCCCGATAGTCTTCGCCGTCTTCTGGTTGACCGTCAGGTAGAACTTGCTCGGCTGCTCGACCGGCAGCTCCGCGGGCTTGGCGCCTTTAAGGACGCGATCGGCGAAGTACGGCATCCGACGCACGTCGTCGAGTAAGTTCGAGGCGTAGGACATCAGGACCCCTTCGCGCGCGACCTCCACCGACGGAATGATCGCCGGCAGCCGCTGCTCGATGGTTAGCCTCGCGACCCGCGCGCCGTGCGGGTACAGGAATCCCTGACCGAAGATCAGCAACGCATCGACTGGTTCACGTGCGAGCGTGGCGAATGCGGCATCAATATCGTCGGGTGAACGCAACTCGATCGGTCGCAGCGTGACGCCCAGACCACGCGCCGCCGGCTCGACTTCTGCAGCGATTGCCGCATGGAGCGGGAGCGTTGGATTGAACAGGTTCGCGATGCGCGAGGCTTTGGGGACTACCTCTTTGAGCAGTTCCAATTGCTTCGCATGAATCCCGGGGCTCAATCCGCCGCAGCCAGTGACGTTGCCGCCGGGCCGGGCCAAGCTCGCGACGAACCCCGAGCCGACCGGGTCGCCGACAGCGTAGAAGAGGATGGGGATCGTCGGCGTCGCGTTTTTCAGCGCAGCCGTATGCGGCGATCCTGAACCGACGAGCAGATCGCATTTGCTCTGTACCAGATCGGCGGCAAGCGCGAGCACCCGCTCGCTGTAGCCCCCGGTATAGCGGTTGTCGACCGTGTAGTGCCGGCCTTCGACCCAGCCCAGTTCGAGCATGCCCTGGTTGAAAACTTCCAACGGCTGCGTGCCGGCCCATGAACCGCTGCTGAGCCAGCCGATTCGATAGACCTTTCCGGGCGTCTGGGCGCGTCCGGCGCGCCCCGCGGCGAGCAGTGCGCCTGCGATGGCGCAGATCAGCGTTCGGCGTGTGCTCATTCGATCACCTCATCGGCGCGCAGCAGCAGCGATGACGGAATCGTGACGCAGAGGGCCCTGGGGGCAACGAAGGGAACCTGTGTGCGTCCGACCTGGCTCATTTCCACTGCTGCACGAGTTGCAGGGATACTCTACGCTTTAAACGACTGCTTCGGCCGAACTGAGACGTTCCCGTCTACTTCGGCTTTGGGCGCAGTGCCGCCGAGCAAAGCCGTCTTGACGAGGCCGGCAGTGCAGCGAGAGCGGGCGCAAGCGCCAAGTGGAATGACCGGCCGTTTTATGCCAGAGAACGGCCACTCCAGGACGCATGAGCTAGGACTGCAGTGGGCCCGGAGCTGCCTGTCGTCTTGCCCGGGCGAACATCGAAGCGAAGCGACAAAGTCTTCGCGGGGTAGGTGCCGAACGCCCCCGGCGTCAGCCCGCGCTACTGCGTGCCGCCTTGCCACGGCGCTCGGTTCGTGGACTTTCCGCGCGCGCAGGTGCGCCGCCGGTATTCAACTGCTCCAGCCACAGCAAGCCATCGACATAAGCGACGAAGCGGTGAAGGTATTCCGGCGACAGTTCTCGCATCAGACGAAGCGAGCGATGCACCAGATGGTGTGAATTCAAGGGGCCGGCGTTCTCCGGCACTTTCGCCAGCGATTGCGTCAGCCGCCGATTGGCGCTGAGCCTGGACCAGGTGATTCTGAAGTAGGCCAGCGTTTCCGGGTCCGCTGCAGGGGGTGGGGCATGGCGGGCGATGTGCCCCACCAGTTCCGCCAGCGGACCACGTTGGCCTTGCCCGGCGACGGCCGTGTGTTGCTCCGCGCATCGGGCCTTGCTGTCTTCAAGCTTCTTCCCGTATGCGGCGAGAAGCGCTGTGATCCTCCCGTCCAGCAGGCGCCGCGTATCGCCGTCATGAGAGATCGCCCGCGCGGCCAGCGCCTCGATGAAACGAAAGCGCACCGGGTCCAGCCGATCGTCGCCTCGCTCGCGCATGGCGGCGAGGCTCGCGTGGTGGGAGTCGCTAGTCACGGGGCTTTGCGCCGGCACTGGAAGAAGAGGGCCTGGCCGTCGGTGCCATTTCTACGCGGCGGTTTTTCGCCCGGCCATCGGCATCGGCATTCGATGCCACCGCCTGCTCGGGACCGAAGGCCGCGGCAAAGACCGAAGCCGACGGCACACCTTCCTCGATCAGCGTCCGGGTCACCGTCAAGGCCCGCTGGGCCGACAGCTCCCAGTTGTCGGCGAACTGGCGGTTGCCGCCACGCACCTGCCGGTCGTCGGTGAAGCCGCTCACCATCAGGATCTCGTCGCGCGCGTGCAGGTAGGCGGCCAGCGGCGCGGCCAGGCTGCGCAGGAGTTGCCGGCCCTCCGGCTGCAGGTCGGCCGAGCTGGAGGTGAACAGCACGCTGCCGCTGATCCCGATGCGCCCGTTGTTCAAGGTCACCCGGCCGGCCGCCAGCGGCCCTGCCAGGGCCTGCTCGAGCGCCTCGCGCCGCTGCGCCTCCACCTGGCGCTGCCTGACCTCGGCTTCCAGCCGGGTCGAGAGTTCGAACTGCATGCCGATCACCAGGAGCAGGATCAGCACGAAGGCGCCCAGCAGCGCCGACATCAGGTCGCCGAAGGCGGCCCACACCGGCGCGTCCGGCTCCATGCCGGCGTCGATGTCTTCTCCCGCCATCACGCTTCGCTGCCCGCTAGTGCCCGGCGGCTGCCGGCAAGCTGCTGCAGGTCCTCGACGATCTGCTTTTGCGACAGGATGGACAGGTCGATGACTTCGCGTGCCTGGGCCACGTAGTAGTCGAGCTGCTCGTCGCTGCGCGCAATCGCCTTGCCGAGCGCGCCTTCGATGCGCTGCAGGTGGGCCGCCAGCTTGTCGTTCGACTCGCTGAACAGCTGCACCGCGAAGCCGAAGGCCTCGCCCAGGCTCGCCACCTCGACGGCGCTGCCCGTGATCTGCGCGGCCACCTCGTTCATCTTCCCGGTTTCCGTGTCGACCTTTTCGGTGAAGCGCGTGCCCACGCGCTCCAGCAGGTCGGCCGAGGTTGCCACCAGCGCGTCGATGGCGGCGCGCTGTTCGGTGGAGGCATGGTTGACGGCGCCGAGCAGGGTCTCCAGCGTTCCCAGGATGCGGCCGCGCTCTTCCAGCATCGCGTTGTCGCGCACCATGCTGTCTTCCAGTTTCTGGCGCAGCTCGCCAATCACTTGCGCGGCGGCACGGGGGGCATCCGAGGCGGTCTTCACGAGTTGCGCAATCTCGGCGATGGTGCCGCGCGCATGCGCCTCGGTCTGGGCGGTGACGTCGCTGGCGGTTTGCGCCAGGGTCTTGCAGATCTGCTGCTGCTGGCTTTCGCTGCGCGCGCCGGCCTGCTGCCATTCCTGCTGCAGCGAGTGGGCCATGGCCTGCAGCGCATCGGTCCAGGCCGCCAGGCGCTGCTCGTCACGCGACGCCAGCTGCGCTTGCAGTTCTGCATGCGTCTGGTCGACCGTGCTCAGCAGCGAAGCGGAGTGTTGCTCGAAGCTCGCCGCGGCCGTTGTCAGGGCAAGCTGGGTGTCCTTGGCCAGCTTGTCGCTGACGCGCTCATGTTGCGCCAGGGCGCCGCGCCAGTTGTCCGACACGCTGTCGACGGTGGCTTCCAGGCGGGCAGAGACGCTCTCCACCAGCGATGCCGAACGGTGCTCGAAGGTCTGAGCGATCCCGGCCATGGTGGCTTCGACCACCGGCTGGATCGTCGCGCCGGCGACGCGGGCGCTTTCTGTGAGGCTTTGCTTGAGCGTCTGGTCGACGGATGCGGCGAGGCCGGCATAGGCCGCCTCGGTCTTGCCGTGAAAGCTGTCCTGGTTGGCGAGCAGGCGCTCGTTCATCGCCTGGCCCTGCCGCTCGATCGTCGCCATCATGGCCTGCAGCCGGTCGACCAGGTGCGGCATCAGCTCGCTCTGCTGCTGCAGCAGCTTGAAGGACTCCTCGCGCTGATGCGCCAGCGAGAAGATGCGCAGGCTGGTGGCGATGCGTGCGTCGAGCCCTTGCGCGGCCTGCAGCCGGTCGCGCCGGCACAGCGACGACATGAGGCCCAGCATCGCCGATGCCGCCACGCCGGCGAGCGAGGTGCCGAAGGCCAGGCCCAGGCCCTTGACCGGGGCCGCCAGGGAGGCGCGGATGGCCTGCAGATCCGAGGCGCTGGCCAGTGCGCTGCCGGTGCCGTTCAAGGTGAGCACCATGCCGAGGAAGGTGCCCAGCATGCCCAGCAGCACCAGGAGCCCCGCCAGGTACGGCGCCAGCGCCGGGCCTGGCAAGCCGACGCGCTCGCCCTCGATGCGCAGGCGCACCGCATTGCGCAGCGTCGGGTGCACTTGCTCCAGCCACGCGCCCAGGCTGGCCGGCGGCTGCGATGCGTCTGCCACGGCGCGTTCCAGTGTCGCGGTGGCTTGCTGGAAGCGCCGCAGTTCCAGTGCACCCATCAGGTAGAAGGCGCCGACGAGCGCGGTGACCGCCAGCGCCAGCGGATGGGAGCCGAGGTAGCCTGCGCCGACCCAGCCGATGGCGGCCAGGCCCAGGAAGAAGGCGGTATAGGGAAGGGATCGGGTCATGCAGACTGCTTGTTAGCTCTTCTTGCGAAGGGCATCGAGCAGCCCTTCGACCGGTTGAAATCGAATATCCAGTTCGGCCAGCAACACGCCTTGCATGTCCCTGCCGAACGCGTCCTGCCATCCGGCGGCCTGGTCGGCGCTCTGGCGCATGCGCTCGAAGCGCTTTTCCAGCAAGGCCGGCACGCCGGCCAGCAACCTGCGCTCCTGCTCGCCCAGCACCCGCTCCATGACGGCGTCCACGGCCGCCAGCCGGGCCATGGCGGGCGATTGGGCCGCCAGCCTGGCGCGCAGGCGCTCGCGCAAGGGGTCGATGCCCGCGTCCATCGCCTGTTGCCTGGCCTGGTAGCGCAGGCGGTACGGGGCGAAGTCGGTGGCCGCTTCTGCCGGCGCGGCAGCGTGCACGCGCGCTTGCGGACGGCCGCGCTCCTTGCCGGGCGCAAGGATGTTGTCTTGCGCAATGGCCTTCACCAGCGCGCTTCGCACGCGGGTGCATTCGCCCTCTTCGGCGCTCGCGCAGGCCGAGCTGCCGTGCAGAGGCGCGGCAGCGCCATTCAACGCTGCCGAGAGCGAGATGGCGTCGGTCCAGCCGAGCCATTGGCTCAATCGATCCGCAAAAGCTTGTTGGGGCTCGAGAGCGTCGACGTTGGTCAGTCGACTGAGCAAGCGAACGAGTGCTGGGCCGGTGATATCTGTGCGCCGTGACACTTGCACCTTATCGCCAGATGGAAAACGAAGTATTTTACCTACCCCGCCGGCCGCTCAGCCGGGCGCCCGGCTCCCTGGCGGGTAACGAAGCGTCAGCGCCACCGTGTGCGGCCGCAGCTCAGGGCTGACACTCGCGCTGCTTGGCTTGTTGCGTGGACGCCGCGCGGCGGCCGACGAACAGCGTGAGCAGCGGCCCCGTCATCGCGGTGGTGACCAGCGCCATCAGGAGCAGCATGGTGAAGAGTTGCGGGCCGATCAGGCCGGCGTCCAGCCCGATCTTCATCACGATCAGCTCCATCAGGCCGCGCGCGTTCATCAGGGAGCCGGTGGCCAGGCTGTCGCGCCAGCCGTAGCCGGCCAGCCGCGCGCCGGCCGCGCCGCCGGCGATCTTGCCGATGGTGGCGCTGCCGACGATGAGCAGCAGGAGTCCGATGCTGCCGCCTGCAACGGCGTCGGCGGTGGTGCCCAGGCCGGCCAGCGCAAAGAAGAGCGGCATCAAGACGACGATGGACAAGGGTTCGATCCGCTGTGCCAGCGAGTCGAGCAGGCGGTCGTCGCGCGGCAGGCAGGCGCCGAACAGGAAGGCACCGAACACCGCATGAAGGCCCATCCATTCAGTGGCGAGGGCAGAGGCCAGCAGGCCCAGCATGAGCGCGGCCATCACGGTGGTGGAGGGCTCGCCGTCCGGCGCATGGCGGCGCAGCAGCCAGGCAAAGCCGGGCTTCAGGGCCAGGAACATTGCCGCCAGCAGCGCCAGCACGCCACCTGCTGTCTTGAGCAGGCCGGCATAGCCTTCGCCCGCGCCGGCCCAGGCCACCACGAAGGCCAGCAGGATCCAGGCAAACACATCGACCACCGCCGCAGCGCCCAGCGCGAGCTGGCCGAAGGGTGTGCGCGTCATGTCCCGGTCCTTCAGGATGCGCGCCATCACCGGGAAGGCGGTGATCGACAGGGCGGCCGCCATGAAGCCGGCAAAGGGCCAGAAGCCCACGCCCGCCGGCGCCAGGCCGGGGTACAGGGCCGGCGAGATCGCCAGCCCCAGTGCCAACGGCACGGCCACGCTCAGCAGGCCGACGAAGCCGGCCGAGCGGATCTGCGCCGCCATGCCCTGGTGCGAGCGCAACTCCAGGCCGACGACGAACATGAACAGCACCAGGCCCAGCGTCGCCAGCGACGACAGGCCGGCGAGCGAGGCGGGCGAGAAGAGCTGCGCATGCCAGGCCGGGAACAGCGCGCCCATGACCATCGGGCCCAGCATCAGCCCGGCCGCCATCTCTCCCACCACCGCGGGCTGGCCCAGGTGGCGCAGCAGCCAGCCGCAGGCGCGGGCGGTGCCCAGGATGAGGATCAGTTGCAGCAGCAGGGCAGTGGCGGACATCAACCGGCGATGTTAGTGCCCCCGACTCCTGCTTCATCCACCACCTCGAAGCCCTCCGGCGCCGGGCCGGCGCGCCGCTCCAGCACCACCGGCTCGCGCCGCGACTTGTTCAGGAGCAGCCGCGTGACATCCGGCCGCGCATAGTGCCCGCCCGGATCGGCCGCCGCCTTGGCCAGCGAGATCATGCCCAGGTCGATGTCGGCCACGACCAGGCCTTCCTGGTCCTCGGGCAGCGTGTTGCCCAGCGGCGAGCCATCGGGGCCGTAGATGCGTGCAAAGCCGCCACCCACGCGCAGCATCTGCTGCTTGCCCGGGTCGGTGCACAGCAGCTCGCTCATGGCTGGGGAGACCGTGGCGCAGGGCGCCAGCACGAAGCATTGGCCCTCGGCCGCGTAGATCTGGCTGGCCGCGTTGTTGACCTCGGCCCCCAGCGCATAGGCGGCGCCGCGGTAGAGCGAGAAGCTGGGCCAGGCCGCGCAGTGGATCTGCTCGTTCTGCGCATACATGGCGTACTTGCTGAGCGGCTGCAGATGCTCCCAGCAGCACAGCGAGCCGATGTTGCCGATGGCCGTCTCGCACACGCTGAGGTCCGAGCCGTCGCCTTCGCCGAACACGGTGCGCTCCACATGCGTGGGCTTGAGCTTGCGGCGCGTCTGCACGATGTTGCCCGCGTCGTCGATCAGCAGTTGCGCGATGTACAGGCTACCGCCGGCCTTTTCGCTGAAGCCGGTGGACAGCCAGATCTTGTGCCGGCGTGCCGCTTCGCAGAGGCGCTGCGCCTCGGGCGAACCCAGGCGCAGCGAGTTATCGTGATAGCGCTGCACGAACTGCATGCCCCAGGCCGGCGAGTCGAGCCAGATCCACCAGGGGTAGCCGGGAATCCAGGTCTCGGGGAAGGCGATCAGCTTCACCCCCTGGCCGGCGGCTTGCGCCATCAAGTCGATGGTCTTGTCGATGGTGCCGTCGAGGTCCAGGAAGACGGGGGCGGCCTGCACGGCGGCAACGCGCAGGCGGGGGTGGGATTGGCTGGGCATGCGGTTTCTCCTCAAGTGACATGGGGCATGCATGAAGCGTATGGTCGTGGTCGCAAAACGCCTTGCTTCAAAGGCGCGGCGTTCTTGTCCCCCTGTGCCCTGGGAGTTCCTTCATGAGCCAGACGATCAGCACCGATGCAGTGGCCGGCCCGCAGCGGCTCGCCTACTGGATCGACATGATCTGCAACGTGTACGTGCAGCTCGGTTGCGACCCGGTGCCCGGAGCGCGCGTCGGACATTTCGATGGCCACATCCGCCAGCACAGCCTGCCGGGGCTCGATCTGTCGATCGTCACTTCCTGTGCCCAGAAGGTCATGCGCACGCCGGCGCACATTGCGCGCGCCGATGGCGACTACTTCCTGGTCAGCATCCAGGCGCGCGGCCGTGGCGTGGTGCGCCAGGACGGGCGCGACGCGCAGCTCGCGCCGGGCGACTTCGCGCTGTACGACAGCACGCGGCCCTATCAATTGCTGTTCGACGACGACTTCGAGCAGATCGTGCTCAAGCTGCCGGGCGAGCGGCTGCGCAGCGAACTGCGCGATAGCGAGCGGCTTACCGCCACCGCCGTCTCGGGCCGCGAGGGCGCGGGCCACCTGATGCTGGCCATGCTGCGCACCTTGCGCGAAGACATCGACATGCTGCAGCCGGCGTCGGCCTTCGCGGTGGCCAACGGCGTGCGCAGCATCCTGGTGGCGGGGCTGCAGACCTTGCCGGCCGCGCGCACCGCCGGCGTCAGCCAGATCACGGCCTACCACCTGGCCAGGGTGAAGCGGCGCATCGACGAACGCCTGGCCGACCCGGCGCTGAACGTGGCCAGCCTGGCCGCCGAACTCGGCCTGTCGGCCAGCCAGCTGCACCGCATCTTCAGGAACGAGCCGCTGACGCCCGCGCAGACCATCTGGGAAAAGAGGCTGGATGCCGCCAGTCGCGACCTGCTGGAGCCACGCCTGGCCGGCCGCTCCGTGGCCGAGATCGCCTACGCCTGGGGCTTCAGCGATGCGGCCCACTTCAGCCGGGCCTTTCGCGATCGCTTCGGCCGCTCGCCGCGCGAATGGCGGCAGCAGCGCAGCCTGCACTGAGCTTCAGTTCGAGTCGTCCCACTTGGGCCGCGCCGGCAGCACGAAGTCGCTGTCCGCGCCGAGGCCATTGTCGGCGGCGCTGGCGCTGGCGAGCGGCGCAGGTTCTGCCCGGACGCGCTCCAGACGGCTTTGGCGCTCTCTTTCGACTCGAGCCAGGGCAACGCGCTCCTCGTTGGCCGCCTGCCGGCGCCGGCCCAGGAACATGGCGGCGCCGCCGACGAGCAGGCAGCCCAGCAGGTAGGCGGCACCGGCCATCGCGGTGGTGACCCAGCCGGCGGTGTGGCCGCTGCCATAGAGGGCCCAAAGGCAGCCCGCAAGACCGAGGAGGGAGAGGCCAAGCAAGCTGCGCAGGTCACGCGGCCGTGCGCGGCGCACCGCGCCTTGCGCGATGACGACCAGGCTGGTCATGCTGCCGACCAGGAAGGCGATGGCGCGTATCGGCGTCCATTCGCTGCCGGCATGCATCGCGAGTTCGCCCACTTCATAGGCGGCAAGCAGGCCGAAGATGAGCCAGGCGAAGAGCCATCCCATGTTTTTGTCCCCTGCATCTTGTTATCACCGGCGCATGGTGGATGCGGCCGGGGCGGCCTGTCAACCGCGTTTGCGCGCCCTGACGCTTCAGTCGAAACGAATGGCAAGCGACAGCAGCGGCGCATCGAAGTCGGCACGCCACTGCTCGCCGGGCTGCACCGGCCAGGCATCGGTCCAGGTGCCGGTGGTCACCACGTCGCCGGCCTGCGGCGACGGCGCCCCGGGGTATTCCTGGATCTCTTCGATGAAGTGCAGCAGGGCGTGCAGCGGGCCGTCCAGCACATTGGCGCCGAGGCCTTCGTCCACGATGCGATCGCCGCCGCGCAGGCGGACGCTGCAAGAGGCCAGCAGTTCGTCCAGCGCGGCGCCGGTGCCGGCCAGCGTGCGCACCGGCGTTGTGCGGCCCACCAGCAGGCGGCCATGCAGGCCGCCGTCGGCCACGGTCTCGGGCGCGCTGAACTTCCAGTTCTCGCAATGCGATTGCACGATCTCGAAGCCGGGCGCCAGCCATTCGACGCACTCGAACAGCCCCTCCAGCGTCGGCGCGCGCGGTGGCGTGGCGCGCAGCCCGAACACCACCTCGGGCTCCAGCCGCGGCTGCGCCAGGCCGCGCAGTTGCACGCTGCCTTCGCCCTCGCAGCGGATGAGCGTGGTGTTCCACACCGTGCCCCAGATCGGCGCGAAGACGCCGTAGCGCTCCCAGATGGTCCGGTTGGTGAAGCCGACCTTGTAGCCCACCGGCTTTTCGCTGCGCTGCTCGCGCAGTGCGCGCACGGCCAGCGCATCGCGGTAGGCGACTTCCAGGTCGGGCCAGTTGGCAGGGTCGCGATCGGCGGCGGGCCAGAGCGTGCCCGTATCGCTGTGCTGCAGGAGAGATTCAGGCGTGATGGTCATGGAGGTCTCCCTCGAAGAGACCCCCAGTCTAGGCAGCCTGGCGTGGCTTGACCAGCAGCCGCCGGCCGGCGCCCCAACCGCACCAGGCCATGCCCAGCGAGATCAGCACCAGCAGGATGGCGGATGACTCGAAGCTCCCAGTCCAGCCGCGCAGCAGTCCGGCCAGGAGCGGCCCGCCGGAGGCCAGCACATAGCCGCCGCCCTGCGCCATGGCCGAGAGCTGGGCGGTGGCGTTGGCGTCGGGCGAGCGCATCACGATCAGGCTCAGCGCCAGCGCAAAGGCGCCGCCCTGGCCGCAGCCCAGCAGCACGGCCCACAGCCAGCGCCCCGACAGCGGCGCGAAGATGAAGGCCAGCATCGACACCAGGATGATTACCGCCAGCCCCACGGCCAGCGCGCGCTGGTCGCGGCAACGTGCGGCGATGGAGGGCGTCACCAGGCAAGTGGCGAGTTGCACGAGGATGGAGACGGCCACCACATAGCCGGCCTCGGCACCGTCGAGCCCGCGTTCGCGCAGCATCGGTGCCAGCCAGCCCAGCACGATGTAGGCGAGGGCGGACTGCAGGCCCATGAAGCCGGTCACCTGCCAGGCCAGGGCGTCGCGCCACAGGCTGCCGGTGCGCGCATGCGCATGGCTAGGCAGGGGCTTGGCGGCCAGTGCCTGCGGTGCCCACAGGAGCAGCACCAGCGCGGCCGGCAGCGCCCAGGCGGCCAGGGTCATGGGCCAGGAGCCGTGGAACACATGGCGCTCCAGCGGCACGGTGAAGGCGGTGGAGCCCGACGCGCCGCCGCACACTGCCAGCGTGTAGAGGCCGGTCATCATCGCCGCGTGGGTGGGGAAGTCGCGCTTCACCAATCCCGGCAAGAGCACGTTGCCGACCGCGATGCCGGCACCCGCCAGCGCCGTGGACGCAAACAGCACCGGCAGGCTGCCGGTGCCGCGCAGCAGGGTGCCGATGCAGATCAGCAGCAGCGCACCGAACAGCGTGCGCTCCGGCCCGAAGCGGCGCGCCAGTGCCGGCGCCGGCACAGCGAAGAGCCCCAGGCACAGCAGCGGCAGGGTGGTGAGCAGGCTGGCGGCCGTCGGGCCCATGCCGGTGTCGTGCATCACCTCGGGCAGCAGCACCGAGATGCTGCCGAACACCGGGCGCAGGTTGAAGGCGATCAGAATCAGGCTGACGCCCAGCAGCACTTGTCGGGCCAGGGTGGGGGAAGCGTGAAGTGACCCGGCGGACGCGGGCGAGGTGGGCAGCGAAGACATGAGCCGCGCACTCTAGACCCTTCGCGCGGCGCCTGCCCGGCGGTGCTGGAAAGCCCCCGGCCGCGCACCTACACTCGCGCCGATGTGCGCCACCACCTCTCGCAAGCAGGTCGAAGAAAAGGCCGGCCTGCCGATCATTTCCTTCGCCGATGCGGCCGCCTTCGGCCGCTGGCTGTCTCGCCAGAAGGCCGATGCCACGGGCGGCCTGTGGCTCAAGCTGGCCAAGAAGGGCAACGAGGCCAGCAGCCTGACCCGGGCGCAGGCGGTGGAAGAAGCGCTGTGCCACGGCTGGATCGACGGCCAGATCAACGGCTACGACGAACAGTGGTGGCTGGTGCGCTTCACGCCCCGCAAGGCGCGCAGCCAGTGGTCGCAGATCAACCGCGCCACGGTGCTGCGCCTTGTCAGGCAAAAGCGCATGCAGAGCGCCGGCCTCGCGCAGGTGCAGGCCGCCAAGGCGGACGGCCGGTGGGACGCGGCCTATGCCTCGCAGAGCACGGCCACCGTGCCGCCCGACCTGCAGGCCGCGCTCGATGCCAACCCGAAGGCGAAGAAATTCTTCGAGACGCTCAAGGGCGCGAACCGCTATGCCGTGCTGTACCGGGTGCAGTCGCTCAAGCGGGCCGAGTCACGCGCGCGGCGCATCGAGCAGTACATCGGCATGCTGGCGCGCGGCGAGACCATCCACCCGCTGCTGGGCAAGAAGGCTTCAGAGCAGCCCTGAGACCTGGCGCGCCGCGGCCAGGAGGGACGGCAGCATGCTTTCCTGCATCACCTTGGCGCTGGTGCGGTTGGCCTGGCCGCTGATGTTGAGCGAAGCCACCATGCGCCCCGCGCGGTCGACCACCGGTGCGGCGATGGAAATGAGGCCTTCCTCCAGCTCCTGGTTCACCAGGCACCAGCCCTGGCGCCGCGCCTGCAGCACCTTGGCGAAGATCGCGTCTGCATCCGCCAGCGTGTGCTTGGTGAAGGGTTCGATCTGCGAGGCGGCCAGGCGCGCGTGCACTTCATCGTCGGTCAGGTCGGCCAGCAGCAGGCGGCCCATCGAGGTGCACCAGGCAGGCAGGCGCGAGCCCACGCCCAGGTTGATGCGCATGATCTTCTGCACCGGCACGCGCAGCACGTAGACCACGTCGGTGGCATCCAGCACCGCGGCCGAGCAGGACTCCTGCACCTCGCGCACCAGCGCTTCCATGATGGGCTCGGCGCGGTTCCAGATCGGCATCGACGAGAGGTAGGCAAAGCCCAGGTCGAGGATGCGCGGTGTCAGCGCGAAGTGCTTGCCGTCACTGGCCACATATCCCAGCGTCTGCAGCGTGAGCAGGATGCGGCGCGCGCCGGCGCGCGTGAGGCCGGTGGCGGCCGCCACTTCCGACAGGGTCTGGCGCGGCGCCTGGGTGCTGAAGGAGCGGATCACTTCGAGCCCGCGCGCGAAGGACTGCACATAGGCATCGCCCGGGCGGGGTGTATCGGTGTGTGTCGGGTGGCTTGTCATGGCTCGTGTTCGTCCGTAGAATTCATTATACGAACACAAGTTCGCTATACGAACAAGTTGGCGAACAATTTCGCGTTCAGTGTTTTCCCCCCAGCCAGGAGACAGATCCACATGATCGACAAGATCGCGGGCTCGATCGCCGATGCCATGGCCGGCATTCGCGACGGCTCCACCGTTCTCATCGGCGGCTTCGGCACGGCCGGTATTCCCAATGAACTGATCGACGGCCTGATCGCCCAGGGCGCGAAAGACCTGACCGTGGTCAACAACAATGCGGGCAACGGCGACACCGGCCTTGCCGCGTTGCTCAAGGCCGGCCGCGTGCGCAAGATCATCTGCAGCTTTCCGCGCCAGGCCGACAGCTATGTCTTCGACGAGCTGTACCGCAGCGGCAAGCTGGAGCTGGAGCTGGTGCCGCAGGGCAACCTGGCCGAGCGCATCCGCGCCGCCGGCGCCGGCATCGGTGCCTTCTTCTGCCCCACCGGCTTCGGCACCCAGCTCTCGGGCGACCGCGAGGTGCGCGAGATCAACGGCAAGAAGTACGTGCTGGAATTCCCCATCCACGGCGACGTGGCGCTCATCAAGGCCGAGTGCGGCGACCGCTGGGGCAACCTCTTGTATCGCAAGGCGGCGCGCAACTTCGGCCCGGTGATGGCCATGGCGGCCAAGAAGACCATCGCCACCGTGCACGAGATCGCGCAACTGGGTACGCTGGACCCGGAGTCCATCGTCACCCCCGGTATCTTCGTCAGCAAGATCGTCAAGATCGATCGCGTCGCCACCCAAGCCGGCGGCTTCAAGAAGGCAGCATGACCATGGCATACACCCGCCGCACCAAGGACGAACTGGCCAAGCGCGTCGCGCAAGACATCTTCGACGGCGCCGTCGTCAACCTGGGCATCGGCCAGCCCACGCTGGTGGCCAACCACCTGCCGGCCGGCCGCGAAGTAATCCTGCACAGCGAGAACGGCATCCTGGGCATGGGCCCGGCACCCACCGCAGGCGAGGAAGACTACGACCTCATCAACGCCGGCAAGCAGCCCGTCACATTGCTGCCGGGCGGCGCCTACTTCCACCACGCCGACAGCTTCGCCATGATGCGCGGCGGCCACCTGGACATCTGCGTGCTGGGCGCCTTCCAGGTTTCCGCCACCGGCGACCTGGCCAACTGGCACACCGGCGAGAAGGACGCGATTCCCGCCGTCGGCGGCGCGATGGACCTGGCCATCGGCGCCAAGCAGACCTGGGTCATGATGGACCTGCTCACCAAGAAGGGCGAAAGCAAGCTGGTCGAGCAATGCACCTATCCGCTGACCGGCATCGCCTGCGTCAAGCGCATCTACTCCGACCTCTGCACCCTCGAATGCACGCCCAAGGGCCTGAAGCTGATCGACCTGGTCGACGGGCTCACGCATGCCGAACTGGAAAAGCTGGTCGGCCTGCCGATCGCAGTTGCCTGATCCACATCATTTCAAGAGAGACATCGCCATGACCAACGAAGCCTTCATCTGCGACGCCATCCGCACCCCCTTCGGCCGCTACGGCGGCGCCCTGTCCAGCGTGCGTGCCGACGACCTCGGCGCGGTGCCGCTCAAGGCGCTGATGGCGCGCAACAAGAACGTCGATTGGCAGGCCGTGAGCGATGTGCTCTACGGCTGCGCCAACCAGGCCGGCGAAGATAACCGCAACGTGGCGCGCATGTCGGCGCTGCTGGCCGGGCTGCCGCAGGACGTGCCGGGCGGCACCATCAACCGCCTGTGCGGCTCCGGCCTCGATGCCGTCGGCACGGCCGCGCGCGCCATCAAGGCGGGCGAGGCCGGCCTGATGATCGCCGGCGGCGTGGAAAGCATGAGCCGCGCGCCCTTCGTCATGCCCAAGGCCGAGAGCGCCTTCGGCCGCAACAATGCGGTGTACGACACCACCATCGGCTGGCGCTTCGTCAACAAGCTGATGAAGGCGCAGTACGGCGTCGACTCCATGCCCGAGACGGCGGAGAACGTGGCCACCGACTACAAGATCGAGCGCGAAGCGCAGGACAAGATGGCGCTGGCCTCGCAGCAGCGCGCCGTCGCGGCGCAGAAGTCCGGCTTCTTCGATGCAGAGATCACGCCCGTCAGCGTCGCGCAGAAGAAGGGCGACGCCATCATCGTCGACAAGGACGAGCATCCGCGTGACACCAGCCTGGAAGCCTTGGCCAAGCTCAAGGGCGTGGTG
>DATILH010000068.1:0-16192 GCA_035476655.1 Variovorax sp. | reverse complement strand
AACACCGAGACCATCGAGGTGGGCAGCAACCAGCTGGCCGCCGGCCGCGTCACGCAATACTCGCCGGCGCGCACCTTGCCCTTTGCCGAGGTCAAGGAACAGGTGCGCAAGCAGTTGGTGAACAGCCGCGCCGCCGATCTGGCGCGCAAGGATGGCGAGGCCAAGCTGGCCGCCTGGCAGGCCGACGCCAAGGGCGCACAGCTTGCCGCGCCGGTGGTGCTGTCGCGCATGGATGCCCAGGGCCAGCCCCCGCAGGTGGTGGACGGTGCGCTGCGCGCCGACAGTGCCAAGCTGCCGGCCTGGGTCGGTGTGGACCTGGGTGCGCAGGGCTATGTGGTGGTGCGTGTCAACAAGTCGGTGCCGCGCGAGGCGCCGGCGCCCGAACTGGCGCAGCGCGAATCCGCGCAGATCACGCAGGCCATCTCGTCGGCCGAAGACCTGGCCTACTACAACCTGCTGAAGGCCCGCTACAAGGCCGAAATCCTGGTGGCACAACCGTCCGACATGCTCTCGGCCGGGGCTCGCTGAATAAGACCCGTCTGATTTCAGGCTACAATAGCGAGCTTACCTGCGCGGTGGCTGTAGCTCAGTTGGTAGAGTCCCAGATTGTGATTCTGGTCGTCGTGGGTTCGAGTCCCATCAGCCACCCCAACAAACACAAATGAAAAAGGCCCTTCGGGGCCTTTTTCATTTGCGGCGCGTGCCGTGCTCGGGGCGGCCCGCCTGCCTAAGATGGCGCGCATGACCCAAGTCACCGACCTGGCCGCCGACGCGCTGTCGCGAGCGATCCATGCGCGCGAGCTGTCCTGCCGCGAAGCCATGCAGGCCTCTTGCGCGCATCCACCGGCTCAATCCGCACTGCAACGCGATCGTCAACCTGGCGCCCGAAGAGGTGCTGCTGCGCCAGGCCGACGAACGCGACGCCGAACTGGCCAAGGGCCAGTCGCGCGGCTGGATGCACGGCATGCCGCAGGCCATCAAGGACACGGCGCATGCGCTGGGCTTTCCCAGCACCATGGGCAGCACCGTCCTGAAGAATGCGCAGCCACCGGTCGACAGCCTCTATGTCGCACGCATGAAGGCGGCCGGCTGCATCGTGATCGGCAAGACCAACATGCCGGAATTCGGCCTCGGCTCGCACACCTTCAACGAGCTTTTCGGCCTGACGCCCAACGCCTGGGACGCCACACGTTCGGCAGGCGGCAGCAGCGGCGGCGCCGCGGTGGCGCTGGCGCAGCGCCTGCTGCCGGTGGCCGACGGCTGGGACTTCATGGGCTCGCTGCGCAATCCGGCCGGGTGGAACAACGTCTTCGGTCTACGACCCAGCCAGGGCCGCGTACCGGCCTGGCCCAAGCCGGATGTCTGGGTCAGCCAGCTGGGCACCGACGGGCCCATGGCCCGGAACGTGCACGACCTGGCGCAATTGCTGTCGATTCAGGCGGGGCACGATCCGCGAGTGCCACTGTCCATCGCGCAGGGGCCACAGAGCTTCGTGCCCACTGAACTGCCGCGCCCCGAGCGCGTGCGGATCGGTTGGCTGGGCGACCTGGGTGGCCACTTGCCGATGGAAGCGGGCATCCTGCCCTGTGCGAGAGGGCGCTGGGTGTGCTCGCCCATGCAGGTGCGGCCGTCGAATCGCTGGCGCCGGGTTTCGACCCCGTGGCACTCTGGCAGGCCTGGCTGGTCTGGCGGCGCGCCCTGGTGGCACCCGGCGTGGCGGCCGTGCTGGCGCAATCCGGCACGCGCGAGAAGATCAAGGCCGAGGCGCTGTGGGAGCATGACGGCGCGAACAGCCTGACATTTGCCGAGTTCATGCGCTCGAGCGTGCAGCGCAGCGCCTTCCTGGCCCATATGGCGGGCCTGCTGGAGCGCTTCGACGCGCTGGCCCTGCCGTTGGCCCAGGCCTGGCCCTTTGATGCCGGGCTTCGCTGGCCGCAGCAGATCGCTGGGCGTGCCATGGACAGCTATCACCGCTGGATGGAGGTGACGCTCTATGCCACCTTCGCCGGCCTGCCGGCCATCAGCGTGCCGATCGGCTTCGACGACAGCGGCCGACTGCCCATGGGGCTGCAATTGATCGGCAAGCCGGGCGGAGACGCGGCCTTGCTGCAACTGGCGGCCCTGCACGAGCAATTGTTTGCCGACATCATTGCGCAGCGGCCGCCCGAGCCTGCCTGAAGCCACCTGCGCCGCATTTCCGGATACCGCCGGGCCGCAAATCGTGGGCCGGCGGCTTTTTTTTGCCCGGGTGATCCCGTCCATTGTTTTTTGCTGCGACCTTGAATTAGAATTTCGGCGTTTTCAATACGAGGAATCCGGAATGACCACTCTTGCCGATATCAATTCCCAGATCAAAAAGCACGACGAGCAGATTGCACAATTGCGCCAGCAGGCCGAAGCCATGCGTAATCAGGAACGCGCCGGTGTGATCGAGGAGATCCGCAAGAAGATCGCCGAATATGGTATTAGCGCATCCGATCTCAAGCTGACCGGGCGTGGCGCCGGTGCCGGCCGGCGCGCCGGTTCGTCGCCCGCAGTGCGCGGCGCCGCCAAATACCGCGGCCCGACTGGCGAGACCTGGTCGGGCGGACGCGGCCGTAAACCGCGCTGGGTCACCGAGGCGCTGGCCGCGGGCAAGTCACTTTCCGATTTCGAGATCAAGTAAGCCAAAACCACTTCCTCGCTCCCAAATGCAAAAGCCCGCTCGCGCGGGCTTTTTTTGTGTGCGGCTGCGTCGCCGGTCGGGTTTCAGTTCACCATCACCAGCTTGCCCATCACGCCGCGCGAGCCCATATGCGCGTAGGCTTCCTTCAATTGGGCCATGGGCATCGTCCGGTCGATCACCGGCTTGATCTTGCCCTGGCCATACCAGCCAGCCAATTGCGCCATCATTTGGGCGTTGGCCTTGGGTTCGCGCTTGGCGAAGTCGCCCCAGAACACGCCAACCAGCGAGGCGCCCTTGAGCAGCGGCAGGTTGAGCGGCAGCGCGGGGATTGGGCCCGAGGCAAAGCCAACCACCAGATAGCGGCCACGCCAGCCGATCGAGCGGAACGCCGGCTCGGCGAAATCGCCGCCGACGGGGTCGTAAATGACATCCGGCCCCTTGCCGTCGGTGGCCTTCTTGATCGCTTCGCGAAAGTCGTTGGGCAAGCCGTGCTTGCTGTAGTTGATGGTGACATCGGCACCAATCGATTTGCACAGCTGGCATTTCTCGTCAGTCGAGGCGGCAGCAATTACCTTGGCACCGGCCGCCTTTGCAATTTGGATGGCTGCTGTTCCCACGCCGCCGGCAGCGCCCAGCACCAGCACGGTTTCACCGGCCTTGAGTTGCGCGCGATCCATCAATGCATGCCACGAGGTGGCGTAAATCATGATGAAGGCGGCGGCATCGACATGGCCAAAGCCATCGGGCAGCGGCATGCACAAAGCCGCCGGTGCCAGCGTGTGCGTTCCAAATCCGCCGGTGCCGGACAGGCAAGCCACGTTTTGCCCCACCTTCAAGTGCGTGACGCCTTCACCGATAGCCTGCACCACGCCCGCATATTCGGAGCCGGGCACAAAAGGCAGCGGCGGCTTGATCTGGTACTTGTTCTGAACGATCAGCAGGTCGGGGAAATTCAGGCTGGCCGCCTTGATTTCGATCAGCACCTGGCCCGGGCCGGGCTGCGGCGTGGGAAGTTCTTTCCAGTTCAGCGCATCGACGCCGGTCGGGTTTTCGCAAAGCCATGCGTGCATGCTTATCGTCTCCTAATTCGGGCGGCCATGATACGGGTCGATTCTCGTGCCCTGATGTCTCAGTGGTGACCCCCGCGCACTCTAGAATGACGGACCGATTCGACACCATGAAAATTCTCATTTCCAACGACGACGGCTATCAGGCTCCCGGCATCGTCGCCTTGCACGCGGCATTGAAGGAGGTGGCCGAGGTCGAAGTCATCGCCCCCGAACACAACAACAGCGCCAAGTCGAATGCGCTGACCCTGGCGGCGCCGCTGTACGTGCACAACGCGCACAACGGTTTTCGCTACGTGACCGGCACGCCGGCCGACTGCGTGCACATCGCGCTCAAGGGCCTGCTCGACTACCGGCCGGACCTGGTGGTCTCGGGCATCAACAACGGCGCCAACATGGGCGACGACACCATCTACTCGGGCACCGTGGGCGCGGCGATGGAGGCCTATCTGTTTGGCATTCCCGCCATTGCCTTCTCTCAGATCGAGAAGGGTTGGGCCCACATCGAGGCGGCGGCCCAGGTGGCGCGCCGGCTCGTCGAGCAGATCGAGCGCGAGCGCATGCTGGAAGGCGAGCCCTGGCTGCTGAATGTCAACGTGCCCAATCGGCCGCTGGAAGAACTCAAGCCCATCAAGGTGTGCCGCCTGGGCCGGCGCCATGCCGCCGAGCGCGTCATCACGCAGGACAGCCCACGCGGCGAAACCATGTACTGGATCGCCGGTGCCGGCGGCGCCAAGGACAGCGGCGAGGGCACCGACTTCCACGCCACCTCGGCCGGCCATGTGGCGTTGACGCCCTTGCAAATCGACCTGACCGACCATGCCCATCTGGGTACTTGGCGCGAGGCGGTGACGCGCCTGGGCGCCAAGGCATAGGGCGCACGCGTGAAGCAACGCCCTGCCTTTCCTGCGCGACTGACGAACACCGCAAGCACCGCCAAGCTGGCTGCGCCGGCCCGAAAGGCCACGCATGCGCCTGTTCAGGCCGCGGCGGCGGTGCCCAGAACGCCCTCCATGGCCTCGGATGCGGTGCGTGCCCGCATGGTGCAAAAGCTCGCGGCGCAAGGCATTGCCGATGGCCGCGTGCTGCGTGCCATGGCCAGCGTCGAGCGCCATCGCTTCGTCGACGGTGCGCTGGTCAACCAGGCCTACGAAGACACCAGCCTGCCGATCGGCTTGGGCCAGACCATCTCCAAGCCGAGCGTGGTCGCTCGCATGATCGAACTGCTGCTGGGCGCCCCTGCGCTGGCCAGCCAGCCGGACGGGCGGCTCGGGCGCGTGCTCGAGATCGGTACCGGCTGTGGTTATCAGGCTGCGGTGCTCAGCCATGTGGCCAGCGAGGTCTACAGCATCGAGCGCCTGCGCGGCCTGAACGAGAAGGCACGCGCCAACCTGCGCCACTTCCGCCTCGCGACCGTGCATCTGCTGTTGGGCGATGGAATGCTCGGCTATGCCAAAGGCGCGCCCTATGCGGGCATCATCGCCGCCGCTGGTGGCGAGGCCGTGCCGGAGGCCTGGGTGAATCAACTCGCCGTCGGTGGGCGCATCGTCGCGCCGACCCGCTCGGCCGAAGGCGGCCAGGCACTGGTCGTGATCGACCGCAGCAGCGCAGGCGTGCAGCGCCGCATTCTTGAGGCGGTCCACTTTGTCCCCCTAAAATCCGGGATTGCTTGAAGGAGGAATGCATGCAGGGTATTGGTCGTCGGGCTTCGGTTGCCGGCAGTATGTTGGCATTGGCGCTCGTGTTCGCAGGCTGTACCACGCCGCCCCGCACACCCGCTCCAGTGGAAGACCGCGGCGCCAGCAGTCGCGCCCCGCTTGCTCCTGCCGTTCCGGGCGCGGCGCTTCCTCCCATCACCACCGATGCCTCGGGCAAGCCGCTGCCCGGCATCGAGAACTACGGCAAGCCCGGCTACTACGCCGTGCGACCGGGCGACACCATCATGCGCATCGGCCTGGAGACGGGTCAGAACTGGCGCGACATCGTCAAGTGGAACAACCTCGACAACGCGAACCTGATCGAAGTCGGCCAGGTGTTGCGCGTGATTCCGCCGGTGGGCACGCCGGGCGCCGCGGCGCCGGTGACTGCCAGCAGCACGACACCGGCCGCAACCGGTGCCGCACCGCCCGCTGCCGCTGGCGCAACGGCGGCAGGAACAGTTGTGGCGACGGCTGCGCCTTCGTCTTCCGCTGCCGCGGCAGCCACGGCCACGCCGGCGCCGGTGACCAAGCCGGCACCGCCGGTAGCCGCATCGGCCGATGACGACCTGGGCTGGATCTGGCCGGCCCAGGGCCAGTTGATCGCCGGCTTCGATGACGTCAAGAACAAGGGCCTGGATATCGGTGGCCGCGCCGGCGATGCGGTGCTGGCCGCGGCCGATGGCCGCGTCGTGTATGCCGGTGCTGGCCTGCGCGGCTATGGCAACCTGATCATCCTGAAGCACAACAACACCTACCTCACGGCCTATGCGCACAACCAGGCGCTGCTGGTGAAGGAAGACCAGTCGGTGCAAAAGGGCCAGAAGATCGCCGAAATGGGCAACAGCGACGCCGACCGGGTGAAGCTCCATTTCGAGATCCGCCGCCAGGGCAAGCCGGTCGACCCGGCGCGCTACCTGCCATCACGGTGATGCCATGGCAGCCCCGCGACCTCGCCGCACTCCGGTTGCGCGCGGGTCAGCGGGCAAGGGGCGCGTAGCGCAGGAGCCGGGTGAAGCTGGCCTCACGCCACCTGAACTGCCCGAAGGGGCCTCCGAGATCTCGCTGGCCGAACTGCGCAGCGACCCGGCCAACGAAGGCGGCGATTCGCTGACGCAGTACCTGCGCGAGGTGCGTCGAACAGAGCTCTTTACCCCCGACGAGGAATATCGCTGCGCCTGCGCCGCGCGCGCCGGGGACTTTGCGGCCCGGCAAGCCATGATCGAGCACAACCTGCGGCTGGTGGTGAACATCGCCAAGGGCTACCTGGGCCGCGGCGTGCCGCTGATCGACCTGATCGAGGAAGGCAACCTGGGCCTGATGCATGCCATCACCAAGTTCGAGCCCGAGCGCGGCTTTCGCTTCTCGACCTACGCGACCTGGTGGATCCGCCAATCGGTGGAACGTGCCGCCATGATGCAAAGCCGCGCGATCCGCCTGCCGGTGCATGTGGTGCGCGAACTGCAGCAAGTGCTGCGTGCGCGCCGCACCTTGGAGGGCGATCCGGATTTCATCGAGCGACGTCCAGATGGCGTGCGCGTGGAGGACGTGGCCGCCCTGCTTGGGCGCGAAGTGCAGGAAGTGGCCGAGCTGCTGGCGCTGGCCGAGGCGCCGCGCTCTCTGGACGCCGGCGGCGATCACGGCGAAGCCAGTTTCACCTTGGCCGATACCGTGGCCTCGGAGGACGACGGCTCAGATCCTTCCGGCGTGACGCAGACGCATGAGGTCGAGCGCCTGCTGCATCAGTGGGTGGAGGCGCTCAGCGAGCGCGAACGCGAAGTCGTGGCAGGCCGCTACGGCCTGCACGACCGCGAGCCGGAAACGCTGGAAGTGCTCAGCGTGCGCCTGGGCCTCACGCGCGAGCGCGTGCGCCAGATCCAGAACGAGGCGCTGGCCAAGATGCGGCGGCAACTGGCGCGCTCCGGCGTGGGTCGCGACGCTTTGTTCTAGCACTTGCAGGCGCCCGAGCCGCCGGCGGCGGCCTGAGACAATCGAGGCATGACGGATTCCAAGCAAAAGAAAAGCGCGCCCGCGCACGATGAAGGCGATTGGCTGCAGGTCGAATCGCTGGACCTGGACGCGCAGGGTGTGGCGCGCAAGGCGGATGGCAAGGTGGTCTTCATCGAAGGCGCGCTGCCCTTCGAAGAAGTGCAGTTCAAGCTGCTGCGTACCAAGAACAACTGGGAGCAGGGCGTGCTGAGCGCAACGCGGCGCGAATCGTCGCAGCGCGTGCGCCCGGGCTGCCAGCACTTCGGCCTGCATGCCGGCGCCTGCGGTGGCTGCAAGATGCAGCACCTCGACGCTGCAGCCCAGGTGGCGGTGAAGCAGCGCGCCCTGGAAGATCAGCTCTGGCACCTGGGCAAGGTCAAGCCGGAGAACATGCTGCGCCCGCTGGAAGGGCCGGCCTGGCACTACCGCTACCGCGCCCGGCTGTCGGTGCGCCATGTCGTGAAGAAGGGCGCGGTGCTGATCGGCTTTCACGAGCGCAAGAGCCGCTACATCGCCGACATGACGGTCTGCCCGGTGCTGCCGGCGCAGGTCAGCGCCATGCTGGTACCTCTGCGCGGCCTGATCGGCTCGCTGGACGCGCGCGAGACCTGCCCGCAGATCGAGTTGGCCTGCGGCGAGGCGCCGGGTTCGACGCAACTGGGCGTGATCGCGCTGGTGCTGCGTCATCTGGAGCCGCTGTCCGATGGCGACATCGGGCGCCTGCGCGCCTTCGCCGCGGCGAATCCGGGCGTGCAGTGGTGGCTGCAGCCCAAGGGCCCGGACACGGTGCGCCTGCTGGACGAAGACAGCCCGCCGCTGCGTTATGAACTGCCCGACTTCGGCATCGAAATGCCCTTCAAGCCGACCGACTTCACGCAGGTCAACCCGCACATCAATCGCGCGCTGGTGACGCGGGCGCTGCGCCTGCTCGATGTGCAAAAGGACGAGCGGGTGATCGACTGGTTCTGCGGCCTGGGCAACTTCACCCTGCCGCTGGCTACGCAGGCGCGCGAGGTGCTGGGCATCGAGGGCAGCGATACGCTGGTCGGCCGCGCCACCGACAACTACCTGGCGAACCGCACGGCCGCCGGTGCCGGGCGCAGCCTGTGCCCGACCAGCTTCGTCGCGCGCAACCTGTTCGAGATGTCGCCGGAGATGCTGGTGCGTGACGGCTATGCGCAGCGCTGGCTGGTGGACCCGCCGCGCGAGGGCGCCTTCGCGCTGGCCAAGGCGCTGGCCGACCTGCACCAGCAGCGCCTGGCCCATCCGGAGGAAGCACCGGCACCGGGCGGCTGGGCGCCGCCCAAGCGCATCGTGTATGTGAGCTGCAACCCGGCGACCTTGGCGCGCGACGCGGGGCTCCTGGTGCATCAGGCCGGCTACCGCTGCACCCATGCGGGAGTGATCAACATGTTCCCGCACACTGCGCACGTGGAGTCGATGGCGGTCTTCGATCTGGCGGACTGAGCAGGCAAAGAAAAAGGGCCCCGCGTGGCCCTTGCTTCTTTTGACGGTGTCTCGCTTCAGTCGCGCTCGCCGCCGAAGATGCCCAGCAAGGCCAGCAGGCTCTGGAACACGTTGAACAGGTCCAGGTACAGGGCCAGCGTGGCGCTGATGTAGTTGGTCTCGCCGCCGTCCATGATCTGCTTCAGGTCATACAGCATGTAGGCCGAGAAGATGCCGATCGCTGCCACCGAGATCGCCGCCATGCCGGCCGTGGAGCCGACGAAGACGTTGATGATGGCGCCGACCATCAGCACCAGCGCGCCGACAAACAGCCATTTGCCCAGGCCCGACAGGTCGCGCTTGATCACGGTCGCCAGCGAGGCCATCACCAGGAACACGCCTGCTGTGCCGCCAAAGGCCGTCATGACCAGTTCGGAGCCGTTCTTGAAGCCCAGCACCATGGCGATCAGGCGCGAGAGCATCAGCCCCATGAAGAAGGTGAAGCCCAGCAGCACCGGCACGCCGGCGGCAGAGTTCTTGGTCTTCTCGATGGCGAAGATGAAGCCGAAGGCGCCGCCCAGGAAGACGATCAGGCCGAGCCCGCCGGACAGCGAGCGGGTGACGCCGGTGGCCACGCCCAGCCAGGCACCCAGCACCGTCGGAATGAGGCTCAGTGCCAGCAGCCAGTAGGTGTTGCGCAAGACGCGCTGACGCTGCGCCTGGTCCAGGCTGAGCCCGTGACCTTGCGAAGTGTCGAGGGTGGTGACGCGGTCATTCATGGATCAGAACTCCTTATAAGCTGCCAATGGCAGGTGGGGACGATTCTAGGCGGCTGCAAGTGGCGCAACGTAGGAATAACCGCTACCCGCTGTTCCTACTCTTCGTAGGGATTTCTGTGCCGGGGGGCGTTATCCTTTGCGGTTTACCCTGACCCGCCATTGAAATGAAGACCAAACACTACCTCGAACTCGCTGACGTCAAGGCCATTGCCGCTGCGGCTGAAGCCGAGGCCATGAAGAACAACTGGGCCGTGACCATTGCCATCACCGATGACGGCGGCAACCTGCTGTGGCTGCAGCGCCTGGATGGCGCGGCCGC
This sequence comes from Variovorax sp., assembly GCA_035476655.1. Lineage (GTDB taxonomy): Bacteria > Pseudomonadota > Gammaproteobacteria > Burkholderiales > Burkholderiaceae_C > Variovorax. The sequence goes on along the minus strand of DATILH010000068.1, from coordinate 6,230 downwards.
GCTGTCTTCGCATATCGCCCCGGCCAAGGCCCACACCGCGGCCATGGGGCGGCGCGAGAGCAAGGGCTATGAAGATATCATCAATGGCGGCCGCACGGCCTTCCTGACGGTGCCTGCCGTGCAGGGCCTGCTGGAAGGCGGCGTGCCGATCGTCAAGGACGGCCAGGTGATCGGCGCCGTCGGCGTGAGCGGCGTCAAGTCGAACGAGGACGCGCAGATCGCCCGTGCCGGCATCGCCGCCATCGGCCTCTGATTTCGCTTCCCCACAAAAGGAAAAGCCGCCGACCTTCGGGTCGGCGGCTTTTTTGTTGGCTGTGTTCAGCGTGAAAAAATGCTTGGCTGTAGGTAAACCGTTGGCTAGCAAAAAACGACCTTCGGAGAGTGATCTCCTCAGTCGCCCCACGATGAAACTTGCGCCGGGGGCCGGCTGATCTACTTGGTGAGGATCAGCTTGCCGAGTTTGGTGGCCTGCAGGCGATAGAGCGAGCCGTTGTGCATGATGCCCACCGTCTTGTGGCCCTGCAGCAGTGCGGCGCTTTCGACCAGCGTCGCCGGCCTTTCGCTCGATTCCTGGAAGCGCTTGACGGAGACCGCGGTGAGGGTACGGCTGAGGGCCGGGAAGGAGTTGAGGGTGGTGGTATGCATGGCAAGCAAGCCTTGTTCGCGATGTCGTTATCTAAATGATAATGGTTCGCATTCAAAAGTCAATGGCCTTGATAGCAATATTTCACTGCTGCTTTGGCTCGGTGATGAAACCGATCTTGCGTACCCCGGCCTCGCGCGCTGCCGACATCGCTTGCGCCACGCGTTCGTAACGCACTTCCTTGTCGCCGCGGATGTGCAGTTCGGGCTGCGGGTCCTTGGTGGCCTCGGCGGCCAGGCGGGTGGCGAACTCCTCGTCGCTGACCTTCTGCTCGTTCCAGAAGAAACTGCCGTCGGCCGCCACGCTGAACAGGATGTTTTCGGGTTTGGTCACCTCGCGCTCGCTGCTGGCGCGCGGCAGATCGATGTTCACCGCATGCTTCATGACCGGTACGGTGATGATGAAGATGATGAGCAGCACCAGCATGACGTCGACCAGCGGCGTCATGTTGATCTCGTTCATCACGTCGTCGGTTTCGTCCTGGGTTCCGAAAGCCATGGCGTTCAGCCCTTCTTGAGCGGCACGACGGTGCGGTCGGGGGTGGTACCGGTCTGCACGCGGGCGCCGGTGACAAAGTAGGCGTGCAGGTCGTGCGCGAAGCTGTTGAGCTTGGTCAGCACGAACTTGTTGCCCCGCACCAGCGCGTTGTAGCCCAGCACCGCGGGGATGGCCACCGCCAGGCCCAGGGCCGTCATCACCAGGGCTTCGCCGATCGGGCCGGCCACCTTGTCGATGGTGGCCTGGCCGGCGCTGCCGATGCTCATCAGCGCGTGGTAGATGCCCCACACGGTGCCAAACAGGCCGATGAAAGGGGCGGTGGAGCCGACCGAGGCCAGCACCGCCAGGCCGCTTTGCAGGCGCGCGGTGAATTCGTCGATGGCATTGCGCAGCGAGCGCGTCACCCAGTCGCTCACGTCCAGCGTGTCGTGCAGGTGCGCCTTGGTGTTGCGGTGGTGCGCGGTGGCTTCACGGCCTTCCAGCGCCAGCCCGCGGAAAGGGTTGGCCGGATCCTTGCCCAACTTCTCGAGGGCGGTGGCGAAGTCTTCGCTGTGCCAGAAGTCGGAGGAGCGTCGCGCCTGGCGCTTGTACCTGACGATGTCCAGGGCCTTGATGATGATGACGATCCAGGAGGCAAGGGACATGCCGATCAGCAGCACGGCAACGGCCTTGGTCACGAAGTCGCCCTGCGCCCACAGGTTCATCAGGCCGAATTGGGTTTCCATACGAAGCTACTCCGAATTAATTTGTAAGAGCGAAACTGATTGGTGCCCTGAACATGAAAACCGTCGACTCGTCGGCGCCAGGGCGTTGGATGGGGGTCACCCGCGAATTCATCACCGCGTCGCGTGCCGCCTGGTCGAGACGCTCGTATCCGCTGGACTTGAAGACTTCAGCCCGCTTGGGAACGCCCGCGGCATTGAAATAGACGGCAATGACCACCGTGCCCGACTCGCCCAGGCGCTTGCTCATCGACGGAAACTGCGGTTGCGGGGAGCGCGTGTAGCGCACCTCGTTCTCGCCCACCTCGACCAGCCTGGGTGCCGGTGGTGCCGGCGCGGGTGCTGGTGGAGCGGGCGGTGGCGGTACAGGCGCTGGCGGTGCCGGTGGCGGCGGTTCGACCGTGCCGGTGGGCGCATTGGGAGCGGGCCGGGGTTCGCGAATCGCCATCGGCTTGGGCGGCGGGGGCGCCTTCACCTTGGGTGCCGGCGGCGGAGGGGGAGGGGGCGGTGGCGGTTCGACCGGCTTGGGAGGCTCGATGAACTGGGCCAGGACTTCCACCGGGATCACCACCTCGGCGGCACGCCGCAGCAGGCCGTTTTGCAGCGCCCAGAGCGCAGCCACATGGAACAGCACCACGCCGCCGGCGATCAGGGCGTTGCGGGAGATCCCTGACGGCGTCGATTGAAAGCGATCAGACACGTGTGAACCCAAAAACCAGGGAGCGGCCACCATTGGTAGCCGCCAGCAGCCTGCCGACTGCTATTTATGAAAGATCCACCAAGCCGATCCGAGAACCAGGATCAGGCTGCAGCCGATTGCGATGAGTGCCATGCCCTACTTTCCGTGATGGAGGTGGCAAGCTGAATCGCGACCGGGCCGGCATCGCACTGGTGCAAGGCGGCGACCGGGTGCGAGGCGCTGCACTGGGCAACGACTTCGCGCGCACATCCTTCGCACTGGCCACACTGGGTGGCCACGCCGAGTTCGAACTGGATCTCGTCAAAGCTCATCCCGGCACGCGCGTGGCGCGTGATTTCGCGGTCAGAGATTCGACGGCATACACAGACGATCATGGCGATGGAGCGAGGACTGGCTGGCTGTTGATGAAGAAGTGCAGCCATTATAAATACGAATTCCTCGCATTTGCAATAACTATCGTTTCGACGCTGTCATATCTCGCTCCACATGCGCAACAGGTTGTGATAGTGACTGGTCAGGGCCACCGCTTCCTCGGTCTCGCCCGAGCGGGCACGCAGCTTGAGGATGACTTGGTCCAGCTCGAACAACATGCGTCGCCGGGCATCGTCGCGCACCATGCTTTGCACCCAAAAGAAGGAACATATACGGGCGCCGCGTGTGACTGGATGCACCCGGTGCAGGCTGCTCGACGGATAGAGGATCAGGTCGCCGGCCGGCAGCTTGACCTCGTGGGTGCCGTAGGTGTCGACCACCTCCAGCTCGCCGCCTTCGTATTCCGTCGGTTCGCACAGGAACAGGGTGCAAGACAGGTCGGTGCGCAGCCGCTCGCCCGAGCCCGGCACCGAGCGCACTGCGCCATCGACGTGCAGGCCGTAGTGCTCGCCGCCTTCGTAGCGGTTGAACAGCGGCGGCACAAAGCGCAGGGGCAGGGCGGCGGAGAAGAAGAGCGGGTTCTTCAAAAGCGCGGCCAGGATGCCCTTGGCCAGTTCCCGCCCCACCGGCGAGTGCTCGGGCAACTGACGGTTGCGCTTGACCTGGGCGCCCTGCTGGCCGACGGTCTCGCGCCCGTCGACCCAGTCGGCCGAGTCCAGCGCATGGCGCAGTTCTCCCACCTGGGTGGCGCTGAGCACGCCGGGCACATGCAGCATCATGATTCGTTGGCCTTTGATCAGAAACAAAAATGCCCCGGCTGCCGGGGCCGAGGCAGGAGTGTCGCACTGCGCGAGCCGAGGCCCGCGAGGCCGCGTCAGAAGGCGAAGTTCGCCGTCACGCGCGCCGAGCGGGGCACGCCCGCCACATAGCGGTAGCCGCTCTTGTTGATCGCTGCCACGTATTCTTCGTCGAACAGGTTGTAGACGTTCAACTGCAACTCGAGGGTCTTGTTGATGCGATACGACGCCGTGGCATCAAACACCCAGTAGGACTCGACGAAGGTCGGCGTGCCGATGGCGCCGTCGGTGCCGCGCTTCATCTGGCCCACGTAGCGCGCGCCGCCGCCGATGGTCAGGCCCATGGGGAACTGGTAAGTGGTCCAGGCGGTGAAAGCGTGCTTGGGCGTGTAGGCGAGCACACCGCTGCCGTCCTGGGTAACGGTTGGGCCGCTCAGGATGCTGGTGTCCATCGTGGTGAAGCCGGCGCTGACACCCCACCGGTCGGTGATGGCGCCGACGGCACCGAGTTCGATGCCCTCGACGCGCTTCTTGCCGGTCTGGATGAACTGCGTTGTATTGCTGGGATTGGGAATGACCTCATTGCTCACGTCGGTGCGGTAGAGCGCGGCGGTCAGCGAGAGCTTCTTGTTGAGCACGTCCCACTTGGTGCCGATTTCGGTCGTCTTCGTTTCCTGGGGATCGAAGTCCACGCGCGAGGGGCTGTTGCCGCTGGCGGCCAGCAGGAAGTTCGAACCGCCCGGTGGCTGGGCGGCTGTGCCGTAGGAGACGTACACGCTGCCGTTCTCCGCCGGCTTGTAGACCAGGCCGATCTGGCCCGACCACACGCTGCCGGAGGTGCTCAGCGAGACGGGCACGAGCGGTGCGGTGTTATTGGCGCGGGTGGTGCCTTCGAAGTCGGTGCTGTAGTGGTCGTAGCGCAGGCCGCCGGTCAGCAGCCAGTTCTCGCTCAGCTTGGCCGTGTCGAAGACGTACAGGCCGATGGTGTCCGTCGTGCCGTCGTTGTACGCGCCGTTGTGGACGCGGTTGAAGGCGGCGACGTTCGGGTCTGGCGAGTAGAGGTTGGCGGGAGGGAGCGCGACGACCCCCGGTCCGCCCGCACCATAGAAGTTGCGGCTGATCTGCTCCTCGCGGATCAGTTCCAGGCCCGTGTTCAGCGAGTGCCCGACCGAACCGGTGTTGAACTTCGTGCTGAGATTCGTCTGATTCGCGAGGATCGTGTTTTCCTGGTCCTTGCTGGTCGGGCTGCTGCGCGCAACGGCCCAGGTCGAAGGATCGTTCGGGTTCGGCGTGCGCAGGTTCGCCGAGCTGGCCATGAACGAGGTCAGGAAGTAGTCCTGCGAGGTCTTGCCCCAGCGCGTGATGTTGCGCAAGGTCGTGGTGGGCGTGATGTCGTGCTCCACGCGCGCCGTGAGCATGTCGGCCGTGACGTCGTCGAAGTCATGCACGGTGCCGTAGAAGTTGCGTGAGCGCACCGGCGCGGCGTTGTTGAGGAAGGGGCGCGCCGGGTCTGGCGTCGAATAGCCGGGCAGGCCGATGGTCGAGGCGCCGCCATCGGGCACGTTGTTCTGATCGACGTGCAGGTAGTCCAGGTACACGCGCGTCGGCGTGTTCAGGCCGAAGGCGAGCGAGGGCGCGACGGCCCAGCGCTTGTTTTTCACCTCGTCGCGGTTGGCCAGGCCCGAGTCTTCCACCACGGCATTCAGGCGGAACGCCGTGCCCGAACCATCGGCGCCGCTGATGACCTTGTTCCAGTCCGCTGTCGCACGCTTGTAGCTGCCGCTTCCGAAGCCGATGGAGCCCGAGAAGGCGTCTTCCAGCAAAGGCCTCTTGGTGATCAGGTTGACATAACCGCCCGGCGAGGTGCGGCCTACTTCGGTGCCGCTGGCGCCCTTGACCACTTCGACTGATTCGAGGTTGAAGACGTCGCGCGAGATCGATCCGATGTCGCGGATGCCGTCCACGAAGATGCTGCCGGATGCATCGAAGCCGCGTATGAAGATCGCGTCGCCGGTGTTGGTGTTGCCGTTTTCCCCCAGGAAGAAGGTGGCCACGCCCGGCGAATTGCGCAGAGCTTCAGTCAGCGTGGTGGCGCCCTGCTCGCGGATGACCTGCTCGGGCACGACCTGGATGGTCTTGGGCGTGTCCACCAGCGGCGTCGTGTACTTGGGGTTGGCCGAGTCATCGGTCTTGTATTGAGCCGCGTTGGTGCCCTCAACGCGCACTTCCTTCAGCGTGCTGCTCGGCTGCTGGGCTGCCACGGGCAGGCTCAGGGCGACCAGGGTGGCGGCAGCGGCGCTGCCAAGGGGTGGAAGGGCGCGCGAAATGGCGTGCTTGCGGCTCTTGATATAGGCCATGCCAGGGTTCTCCGGGAGGAAGCAAATGAGAGAACTCGCTGGCGGGTCCGGCGCAGCGCTAGGCCGCGAAGGGCGGCGCACCCGGATTGGCTTGTGAGTCGATGTGTCGCTGAAATGCGAAATCAACGCGAATGATAATGA